>NZ_JBKORF010000006.1:0-30783 GCF_047314685.1 Shewanella sp. BJSY2023SW001 | reverse complement strand
CGTACTTTCAGCATCTATCAACTGGCGACGGGCAGTGGTCATAACCAACCTCGACTGAGCTTTGATGGGTATTTCAAAGCCTAGTCAAAGCTGTGTGAAACATCAAAAAGATATGGCTGTCCTGTATTTTTGCTAAAATGCCCTTCTCACACAGCGATTAATCACGTGGTAAAAGGGCGTACTTTCAACATCTATCAACTGGCGGCGGGCTGTGGTCATAACCAACCTCGACTGAGCTTTGATGGGTATTTCAAAGCCTAGTCAAGGCTGTGTGAAACATCAAAAAGATATGGCTGTCCTGTATTTTTGCTCATGACCGCATAAGCGCAAACGTCGATGCAGAATATTGACGACAACTGCCTGATTTTATCCACTATCCAGCCACGTCTATGCTCGTAACTGCGCCCCGACAGTGCATCTTCACCACACAAAAATGCCCTTCTCACGCAACGGTTAATCACGTGATAAAAGGGCGTACTTTCAGCATCTATCAACTGGCGACGGGCTGTGGTCATAACCAACCTCGACTGAGCTTTGATGGGTATTTCAAAGCCTAGTCAAGGCTGTGTGAAACATCAAAAAGATATGGCTGTCCTGTATTTTTGATCCTCTAGTCAAGGCTGGGCGAAACATCAAAAAGATATGGCTGTCCTGTTTTCTCGTGGTCCTGTTTTCTCGCTATTTTCTCGCTGTTTTCTCGCTTCTGCAATCATACCCTACCCTTATTTACTAACTATTACGTTGACTTATTTGATAAGCTATCTGTTTGACATGTTCAAATGTAAACATTTGACTCCGGCAAGTAGGAATTGTTTTCACTAACTGCCGATGATTCAATATCGGAAATGGCGGCTTTGAATCTCGATTAATGAACCATCCTGGAAACACCAACACAGGCATCGGCGAGACTTCGACTCCACTCGATTTACTGAGCCATTCACCAACCCATTTGGCTTGCCTAACAGCTTGCTCCAGAGGTTTAGTTTCAACCCAAGAGGGAAAGAGCAGCTTGCCGTCTTTGAACGTTAGCTCGTGATCTTTGCCACCGTTCTTTTTGTCTTTATTACGCTTATGGCGTCCCTTGGTTTCGATAACAAAAACACCATTCGAGCCAACCACTAAATGGTCAATATTGAAACCATCGGCCTGAACATCATGAAAGACTTGATAGCCTAATCCCTGCAAGCCAATGAGTTCATTTGCCGTAGCCACTTCTGCCGCATGACCAAGCCGCAGCTTGGTCAATTTACTAAATGACTTCCATAGTTTGAAAGCGGCATAAGCAACCCCTAAGACACTTACGGCAAGAAACGACCAAGGTATCGAACCTGAAACGATGTTCTGATGAATGCCAGCCACCGCAAAAGGCAAACAAACCACCATCACGGCGATCATGAATGCGCCAATAACGTCAAAAAGTAAGTCTTGAATCTGCTGTTGTAACCCTAAAGCGGGGATGCGCTGTAACTTATCACGGTCAATGGGCAACCTGACAGTCCGGTCTCTATGCCACAGCATCAACCGCATGACTAGCAACACAACCGCCATGCCTGATAGCAGAAAAACCACGGATAGGGTTTGAATAACGATTTCGCTCATGCTCTTCCTTGAGTAAAACAGATTAATTTAGCTTTATACCATGAATCTCTTCAAAGATACTTTGATGATGATTCAGATATTTTTCAAACCGTTCTCGGTCATTTGGAGTTAATTTCCCAGAAGCTAAGGCATCTCCTTCGTTAATGCCCAAGCCCTTCAGACTAAATAACTGTTCCAAATAGTAGATCACAGGAAGGGAACTCAGTCCTGTTTGAGCGTTCAGATCTATCGCCAAACAAACCCACCACTCGTCCAAGGACTGATAATGGCCATCTTAGCACCACTTTGCCGCGCTGAGTGTTAGCGCATGCAAAAACTGATTCAAAAAACCAATGATAAGCGCTTTGCCAGGCGTCTGATGGCGATGTTGATGTTGCATCAGGGGCTGTCAGCTTCTGAGGAGCAAAATGGGGACACCCATAATTCTTGGCAGGTTTCACTGATCCGGTCCTAGAAGCTGCCCTGACTGGATTTTTCGGTCACACCGCCTGTAAGGCTGTTATCCGCATAAACATCATTCCAGTATTACTGGCCTATATCTATCCCATTGATTGTACGGGGCCTTCAACTCTTGTAAAATCCGTCAGCAGGCTTGAGTGCGGGCCACTTTTGTGGTCACTGGAAGGAAAATCGGTAAATGGAATTAGTCAGCTCTTCGCATTGCGCGGCATCTTATGCTGCGCCTCCATCTGTAATTTTCGATGCCATATTCGGTGCACTTTTCGATGCACTTTACCGAGCATCTTGCAATCCATCTCGTTCTACATTTTCCGGCGCACTATCGACAGCGAATCTAGCCAAATCCAGGGCTTGTGTCCCCCTAAGCCCAAGTTCATCAGAACGATAAAACTACGGCGTTAAGCATCTGCAGTGGCCAACAGGCTAATAACCATACCCTACAATAAGTTGTTTATATTATGTCCCAATTTATAGAATCCCTCCCCGACTACTTTAATGCTGTTAAAAACAGTGACGGCTTTCCTGAAAAGTTCATCAACGACCTTTTCCTGATTGGTAAATGCAGCGCCGATACCGACTGCGTGAAAGAGATCCGCCAACTGCTGAAACAGCATGCGAGCCAGGATATTCAAAATGCCTTCAAGTGCCGCAAGAAACTGATTAAAGGCGAGAAAGAGCCTGATATGAGAGATGTCTTCTGTGTCCTTTGCGAATATGCCAGCCTGTCGGCCGAGCTGGATGTCGATTACCTCTATGCCAGGCTTGGACATACCATCATAGATATTCGAGCCGGTCAGCCGCTGGAGGCACTCTGCGAGCGCCCCGAGCTGTTGGCGCGTTTCCCCTCGGTGACTTTTCTGGCCATCGAAGAAGTGCCCTTTTGTGGACAACAGTTGCCTGAAAGTATCGGTAGTCTGCCACTGCTTGAAAAGCTCAACATTGAAGGCGATTACAAGACACTACCCAAGAGCATTGAAAAGCTTAAGAAACTGCAAGAGTTTAAAATTGACTCTGTGCCGCTGGAAAGTCTAGATCTTGATTTTCGCCAACTGACAAACCTTAGCAGCCTAACCTGGTACGATACCCCTATCTGCGGCGCCGAGCTGTTTGATTTACCGGCCGGATTGACCAAGATTGATTTGGGGTTAGTCCCGGATTTACAACGCCTTGGTACTAATCTGGATAAGCTGCCACAGCTGCAACACTTAAAAATCTCATGCTGTCCCCAACTTGCATCTATTGATGAGCAACTGACCTTAGCCAACCTCAATAAGCTGACACTATGGAAAAACCCGTTATTGAGTTCAATCCATGCCAATACGGTGCTTGGCAATCAAAAAACATCTTTCACTAATGGCATAGATATCCGCTTTGCCCCAAAGGTATATGAAGATATAACCCGGCTTAAAATCCAAGAAAAGAAACTGCTGGCATTGGTCTGTGAGCATGCTGCATGTTTTCCTCATCTCAAAGAGTTGCACCTGGGTTATACCAGAGACTTAACCGGCATTCGCTTCCCTTTTGGGGCGTTTTCGCAACTGGAGAGCATCTGGGGGGCAGATTTCGGCGACGACGGCTTCTGGGATGAACTGCCTCTATGTCAATGCCTTAAAAACCTTAGTTTTAATTCGACCAACTCGGAAACCATCCCCGAGTCGTTTAAAAAGATAGCGGCGCTGGACAGCCTCAGCATAATAAACGGCCAAAAACTCACCATAGATGCGTCATTGTTGCCGCGAAACATCAAAAAGTTGGAAATCGACCGTTGTCATCGCCTTATTGCCCCAACCGAGAGACTAACCCTGGATGAACTCATTCTAAGCCATTGCCCGGTGGACAATGAACGGCAGCTGTTCAGCAATATTTCTACAGCTGTGATGAAATACTACCCTGACGATGACACGCCGGACACGGGGGAAGAGCTGTCTCAATACCTGCCTCAGCCAGAGCGACTCACCTCCTTCACCACTAGACTGACGACAGCTAAAATCGCCGATCTATTAATGCATTGCCCCAATCTAGTGTCGCTCAATATTGACCCGGCCCAAGTTGAGACTGAGCTTGAGGATGGATGCGCAAACCCAAGGGAGACTTTACCTGGTTTGAATTGCCCCGCCGTTACCCAGTTGACCTCGCTGGAGCTGCACAATACAGACGTCGTTACCCTTGGCCCATTGTTAACGAGTAGCCCCAAGCTTGAAACAGTTGAACTCAACAAATTCAACGATTTCCCTGCCAATGTTTCGCTGCCACGGCTGAAAACCCTGTTGATTTCACGCAGTGATCTTAAAACCCTGGCCTCACTCGATGCGCCGGCATTGGAAACCTTGAAACTGGTCCTGTGTTATGAGTTTGGTCTGGAAGCCACCAAGGCCTTGGTGAAATATACCCGCTTGCATCACCTTAAACTGATGGGAATGCACAAGAGCCTGGATCATTTCCCCATAGAGCTTAAGGCACTACCGTTAAAACGGCTTTCTCTGAGAGGCGGCGATATCAAGGTTATCCCTGATTTTATCGGTGAGTTTACTGAGTTGGATACCTTATCTCTGGAGGATTTTGTCACTGAGTCTCTACCCGAGTCCATGTTGGCGCTTGAGAAGCTGGAACGCTTGAGTATCGATTGCTGCAAATTCCTTAAACCCATCCCTCCCAGCTTCAGAAAGCTCAAGCTGAAAGTCCTTTGTTACACCATAAGCAAATTCGGTGGTTTCAACATGAACCCCAAGCTGTATCAAAACTTGCTGACCCCGAATTACACCGAGCAGACCAAGTATCTCGACGATTAAGCCGAGCAATTGCAAAAGCGTGTCTGAATCTCTCTTTGGTTAAGCCAGACAAAGAGTGATTCGGCGCACTCATGCCGACTCAGGTCGTAATCTCCCGTACTCAAAACGATAGAGATGATCGGCCAATCTGGCTGTTTGATGTTCACAGTGAGAAACCATCACCAGGGTACAATGGCCGGCGAGGCGTTTTATCAAGGCTTCAATTTGTGCAGTAGCTTCGGGATCGAGTGAAGATGTAGGCTCATCGAGTAATAAGATATCCGGCTCAAAAATCAGGGTGCGGGCCAGGCAAAGGCGCTGCTGTTGCCCGCCAGATAAGGTTGAGGCCGGTGCCGACAGGCGATCTTTGACCTCATTCCACAACGCCGCCTGCTCAAAAGCTTGCTGCATCTGTTTCAGCGCGGCCTCCCCCTGCAGGTTACCGACCACTTTCAAGGGAAGTAATAGGTTTTGCGCCACACTGCCGGGAAGCAGTTGCGGATGTTGAAACACCATACCGACTTTACGGCGCAAATAGGGTAACTCTGTGGTTTTCAGTTGATTGACCGAAAGCGGCTTATCTGCCACGCAAAGCGTTATCTCACCCCGGGTGCGACTATGTTGATATTCGTCATTGAGGCGATTGAGCGCCCGTAACAGGGTGGTTTTCCCCGAGCCTGACGGCCCGCTGAGCACATTGATCCGCCGCCGATGGATCTGCATGTTGATGTTTTCGAGTGCCGCTTGTTGACCAAAATACACACTGAGGTTAGACACAGTGCCCGCGACATCCGCAGCCTTTGATAACGCCATACTAATGATTCCTTCCGGGAAAACGTGTCACCCAGTTGGCCATGGAAAATACCGTGGCAGTTAAACACAGGAGTGTCAGCGCGGCACCAAACGCCATCTGCAATTCGGCCTCGCTCTGATACTGGGCACTGTAATAAAAAATCGTAAAAGGCAGGGCTTCAAACCGTTCAAAGATCCCGCCAGGTAACCCCGCATTGGCAACGGCGCCGGTCAGCATGATCACCGCGGTATCTTCTGCGGCCCGGCCAATGGCCAACATGATGCCGCCGCGGATCCCGCGCTCGGCCTGGGGCAACAATACAAAGCGCAAAGCTTGCCACTGTGTCATGCCGAGTGAGAGTGCGGTTAAACTCAAAGACACAGGCAGCGCCTGCAGCGCCGTGCGGGTAGAAACGGCCAGATAGGGAATGATCAACATCGCCAGGCAAAATGCCGACAGTGCCAAACAAGTGTTGGCAGAAGGCAGCAAGGTGTTGCGCAGTAACAGAATAAGGGTAAAGCCAAATAAGCCCATCAATATCGAGGGAACGCCGGCCAGGATATCGACCGCCAGCTCCAATAGCACCTTTGCCTTGGATGTTTTCGCCGTTGCCAGCCAAATTCCGGTTGCCAGTCCGGGCAGCAAGGCGATCATCAAAGCACTGGCAACTACCGCCAGGGTTCCGACACAGGCAGGCCAAATACCATCCCAGATAGGCGCCTGTCCCAAGAAACCTTTTAAGGGTTCAGTATCACCAAAATAGAGCGACAGGCTGAGCGTGGGAACGCCTCGATATAGAATAAATCCCAGCAGTGACAAGAGACACAGCAACAGCATGGCGCTGCAGAATAAGCACCAATAATGGAAACACTTGGCTTTCAAGACCCAGAACCCTCGGTGGTGGCCTTGGCAGACGAAGTCATATAGCGGATCAACAGAGTCACCAGCACACTGATAGTGAGCAGCAACAAACCGGCGGCAAACAGTGAGTTGTACATGGCGCTATCATTTTCCGTGGCCAGCACCAAGCCAATATGCGCCGTCAGGGTGCGAACCGAATCAAATACACTGTCCGGAAGCTGCGGCGCATTGCCGGCCAGCATCAAAGGCAGCAAGGTATCGCCTATGGCCCTGCCAAAACCGAGTAAGGCGGCGCTGGCCATGGCGCGGCGGGCATTGGGTAATACCAGATGATACAGGGTTTGGAGATCGCTGAACCCCAGAGAAGCAGACACCATTCTGAGTTCTTTGGCCAAAGGGCGACATTGACTGTCCAACATCATCACCATCACAGGCAAGATCAACAGCACTATCACCAGAGTGGCACTGATGAGGCTGAACCCCGAACCGGTTCGAAAGGTTTCCCGGATCAGCGGCACCAGCAAAAACACAGCGGCCAACCCATACACCACAGTCGGGATCCCGGCCATCAAGCGGATCAGCGCCCGGATAAAACGCGCAGGCCTTCGATAGCGAGGTAATAAACAAAACCCTGTGATGCCAAGGGCGATAGGAAATGCCAACAGTAAGGCCAGCAGTCCCAACAAACCGGAGCCGGCAATCATGGCAACTATGCCAAATTGCCCCTGCTCCGGTTGCCAGTGTAACGACAACACGCTGGTTTGCGGGTTGAAAAACACCGGCAATGCAAACCACATCAGAAACCCAAACAGCAGCACTATCAGCAATAATACTGATGCGGCCAGAAGTTGCAGTATCCGCTCAGCGGAGATCTGTGTGGTCATGAGTCATTAATGTCCGACAGGAATATATCCGGCTTCACGGATAAATTCAGCGCCGTCTGGACCATAGATATAGTCAATAAACGCCTGGGTCAGCCCCTTAGGTTGTCCCTTGGTATTCATATACAGCTTACGCACTACAGGGTATTCGCCGGAAGCACAGGCTTCATTGGTGGGCAGCACATTATCCAATATCGGCGCTTTCACTGTCTGATCGATATAACCGACACTGCTGTAACCTATGGCACCGGGATCGCGGGCAATCGCAGTTTTCATCGCACCATTGGAAGGTACAACATTGGCCTGAGCCGAAACCGGCGACTTATTCAGCAACTTTTTAACAAATACCGAGCGGGTACCGCTGGCTTCGTCACGGGTGAAAATATTGATCTGCCGATCTTCACCACCCAGGCTCTTCCAGTTGGTTATTTTACCGGAATAGATATCCATCACCTGTTGCGAGCTCAGCTGTTGAATGGGGTTGGCCGGATTGACGATAACCGCAACGCCATCGATGGCAAATGGGAAAGAAAGCAGACCGTATTTCAGTTCACCCGGCTTCAGAGGGCGGCCGGTATTACCGATTTCAACCAGTCCCTTGGCAACTTGCTGCGCCCCCACACCACTGCCGCCACCGGCAATAGTAATGCGAATATCGTTATTGGCAGACATAATAGTTTTTGCCGCCTGCTTCATCACAGGGATATGCGCGGTACCACCGGCAATGTTCAAGGTACCGGACAAGTTTTCAAAGCGATCGAGCTCAGACGCCATGCCAACAGCAGGAACCGCCAGCACAGAGCATAATAACAACTTGATAAATCTGAATTTAAGTCGCATGTCATTTCCTTTGGAATGCACTTGAGCCGAAACAGTCAGCCCAAATAAATAGGTGTAGTTCGGTGCCGAGCCTCACGGCGCGCAATGATAACAATCACATCAAATCAACCTTTTGACTCAAATCACAAATAAACCCAACAAAAGTAACCGCCCCAACGACAGGAACCTATGACAGTCAGGACCAAACAACCGAAACCGAGCTCAGAATGATTTCCATACTGGCTCTGCAGCTCAATATGCCCTCCCTAGCCGAAACCACTCTGGCTGAGTTAAGCCGCTTGAACGACAGTTTTCTACCGCAATATGCGCACATATTGCGCCTCGGCGGTAACGGGCAACAGGCACTGGAAACCTATCTGGATTACCTGGGAAAGTACCCGCAAGACTTGCAGGTATGGTTAAAACTGGCGCAGTTCATGCGAGCAGTACAACAAAATGATGCCGCCATCACCGCATTTTCCAGAGTCCTGGAGCTCGACCCCAATAATCTCAGCGCCAAGCAGGGATTAGCCGAACTACAAACCCAGAAATAGAGATGGTGCAAGCAAGCCACTTGTATGTGGCTTACAGTCTGGGATGCAAGGCGTGGTTCGCAGCAAATGACTCAAGTCCTTTACAATAGACTCGCCTTCCCCTGGCCGCCGCATGCGGCCTTTCTTTTCCCCTTTCGCCACCGTTATAATGCCCCGGCAAATAAGCGCAGTTCCGGAGAACAAAACTTGAATCACAGCTATATTCCACTCGATCAGTATCGCCGTAAATGGATCTTCAACCATAAGGATCTGCCGGTCAGTGACCAGGATAAGACGGCTATATTGCCGCTGGATCAAAAGAGCGCCATGGAAGTGTGGAATCGCTGGATAAGCAACAAAAGCAGCTGCGCCGAAGACTTTACCAAGGGCGATTGGGCCAGCCGCAGCTCCACCTGGCACCAGACCGAATACTGGCAAAGCCATTGGGACAGCGAAGACAACAGCCTACCGGAACCCTTGGCCGATTTTATTGATTGGCCGGCAGATACCCCTGTGTATTTCTGCTATGAAAAGTATCAGGTGATCCAAACTCGCTGGGAAATCTTTGCCCGTAACTGGAAATGCTTTCTGTTTTTCGATGATGGCCCTTTGCTGATAAGTCCCAAACACAAGCAAGCCGTCTGGTTCAGTCAAGATGGCAACTTCAAAATGGGTCTGCGAGGCTAAGGAAGGTTTTTGGCAAACATTCAGTGAGCAAGAAGAACCTTGCCGGTTCAGCCACTCAGAACGACCAATACCAAGAGAACAAGATGAAAAAAATAATCTTAACCGCTCTATTACTTGGCTTATCGCTGTCTGCCACAGTGGATGCCCGCGAAATTGCCGGTGAAAATATTCCAGATACTCTAAACATTCAGGCGGCAACGCCGCTTAAGCTCAATGGTGCCGGGGTACGCAGCAAGTTCTTTATGGATCTCTACATAGGCAGTCTCTATCTGCCAATAAAAGCGACCACTACAGCCGAAGTATTGGCGCAGCCTCAGGCGGCGGTCAGCTTGAAAATAGTCTCGGGTCTTATCACCGCAGATAAGATGCGCTCGGCGATAACTGAAGGTTTCGATGACGCCACAGGCGGCAAAACCGAAGCTATACAAGCCGATATCGACCGATTTATGAGCCTGTTTCAGGAAGAGATCAAACAAGGCGACAGCTTCCTCCTGTATACCAGCCAGGAAAATGGTGTCAGTGCCTACAAGAACGGTGAGCTGCAAGACACTATCGCCGGAGAGAACTTTCGCCGCGCGCTGCTAAATATCTGGCTCGGTGACAAACCGGCGCAGAGCAGCCTGAAAAAAGCGATGCTGGCCGACTGAACTCCTCAGCCAGAAAATCGCTCAATCGAAAGGGAGAAGTTGCCCGCCACGGCGGGCAACTCAATCAAAAACGATAGCTAAGATGAACAGCGCCTGCCGGATAGTTATCCAACTCGCGCTTGATCTCAGGTTCACTCAACTCAAGTTCCGGGTTGATGAAGTAACCCACATAGGCGTTGAGATTGAATCCTTGTCCCAGCTGCCAACCCAAACGGGCGAAGCTGCTGACTTCGGTCAATTCCAGCGTTTGCTCATTTTCCCCCACCAAAATCCGCTCAGTGCGCTGGGAGGCTCCCAGCCCCAACTCCATATCCGGTGAGATCCGATAACTGAACTCTATCCCGGCAGGACCGGTAAAACCTGCCTGAAACGGGTTGCCCACCCGCCATCTATCACTGAGTTGCCAATCGATAAGCAGATAAGGAACCGTACGCACCTCACTGATATCATTAAGATATGCAATACCAAAACCCAACATATTACCCGAGTTGAACCTGTGAACAGCACCGGCTATCACACCATAACTTTCGGCATCCGAAGAGGAGACTTCATCACTGTAGGCATACTGTAACTGAGGCGTTAGCATCAAGCTCCAGTGTCTATTCAGCTTATATCTCAGGCTGATGGAAGCTGAATAACGCTGAGCAGAGTCAAACTGGCTGGCAGCAAAAATCCTATCGGCAACACTATTGTCAGGTAAAGCGGAAAAATCCCAGTCCAGTTTGTCATAACCCAGGCTGACACCCAGCCCCCAACGTTTATCCAGTTGCCAGTCAGCCCGCGCTCCCAGAAGATAACTGCGACGCCCCAGTTCCCCGCCACCATCAATATCCGAGTCGGCATTTTCAAAAGTGGCCAGACTCAGGCTATAGCGGGATGTCGAAGCCTCTGCGGCAAGCAACCCTGCACTGGCACTCAAAGTGCTCAGCAAGATAACTGTAGCCGTTTTGTTCATCTCATGTCCTTTTGCCGTTTAAATAAAAACTCAATTATAACCGTACGCTACCCCAACCTATGCGCTTTAAGAAACAATCCGGCCGTCTCAAGGCAATAATCCCTGTGCTGCGCCTCGAGTTGCCCGGTGTCCAGCCCCAACTCTTTTCTGAGCCGTAGCTCACCAAATAACATCAGGCTCAGCCTCACCGCTGCTTGGCGCTTATTGCCGAAGTGATAACCGCCATGACGCTCAACCTGAGTAAAGAAATCCACCAGCAACCCCAACATGTACTCGGGTCCGGCATCGAAATAAAGCTGCGCCGGTTCCGGATGAGTATCGACCTGGGAAACACAGGCGCGATAAACGGTAATAGCATCTTCACTGACGATCAGCTCGCCGAAATACTCGGCAAACACCGCCAGCGCCTGCTCCGGCCGGGCGGCGTCGGCCAACAGTTCTTCAGCAACCTGACGCACCACACATTTGGACTCGATAGCTGCCACAAACAGCTCATCCTTGCAGCCAAAATGAGCGTAAACAGTTTGTTTCGATACCCCGGCCCTCTTGGCCACTTCATCCATGCTGGTATGGGGAAACCCCTGGGCGCAGAAAAGTTCGATAGCGGCCTCCAGTATCTGAGCCCGCTTCTGCTCGCTACGAGTTAATTGCTGATTATTCATAACCTTATGACTTACACCTTGTTCGGCAACGTCTTGGAAGGCATTAGAACATAAAATAGACTAGACAGTCCAGTTCAGCCAAATTAGACTAGCAAGTCCAGTTTAACTTATTGCTAACAATCGGTAATCAGCACAGGGAGACGTCATTGCAACAGCGCATCAAGGAAGTTAAAAAACCAAATGCTTCAGGGCTAAAAATCAAATTTACCCACCTCCAAGGCCAGGGTCGCGCCGCGCTGTTGGTTGCCCTTACCTTGATGTTATGCCTGTCAGCCTGCCAACCACAGCCCGTTGAGCAAAGTGAAACCAAACCTGCAGTGGTCAGCAGTGCCGCTCTTGTACTCAAGCCAAGTTACACCAAGCTGCAGCAATTCAGTGGCAGCGTGCGCGCCGGCAATACCACAGGCATAGGTTTCGAGCTCCCAGGAAAACTGCAAAAACTCCTGGTAGATACCGGCGATAGAGTCGAGCGAGGACAATTGCTGGCACGGCTGGATACCAGCTTGCTGGAAGCCGAACAGACCGAATTACAGGCGGCACTGGATCAGAATAATGCCGATATCAAACTGGCCCAGGCAACGTTGAAACGCTCACTGGAACTCAGAGCCAAACAATATCTTTCCGAGCAGCAGCTCGATGAACTCAAAGGCAAACTGGCCAGCTTGGAAGCCGGGCACGCCAGGCTGGGAGCCTCACTGAAAGCCAATGAACTTAAACGGCAAAAATCGCTTCTCATCGCCCCCTTCGCCGGGGTGATAGCCGCCAGAGAGCATAATCTCGGTGAAGTCATTGCCCTGGGCAGCCCGGTCTTTACCTTGGTGCAAAGCAACAATCTGCAAGCACTGATAGGGGTGCCGCTGAATATTGCCGAGCAGTTGCAACCTGGTGTAATTCTCAAGCTCAGAGTCGCCGAACACTATTACCAGGCCAAGTTAAAAGGGATCAGCGGCCAAATAAATCCCGTCACCCGCACAGTACAACTCAGGTTTAGTATCGACTCTGCCTCTGAAACCACACCTATCAATGGCGAACTGGCTTATTTGCAGTACCGCCGTGAAGTTCTCCGTGAAGGCTACTGGGTCCCGGTGTCGGCGCTCACCGACGGTATTCGCGGTCTGTGGAATCTGTATGTGCTCAAACAAGATACCGATGGGTTTAAACTGCAGCGCCGTGATGTGGAAATTCTCTATACCGAAAGCGACAACGCCTTTATCAGCGGCGCCATCAGCCCGGGAGAGCAGTTTGTCACCACGGGCCTGCATAAGCTGGTTGCCGGGCAAAGAGTCGCGCCAAGCGCCGCATCAACAGCAAGAGGTGGACAATGAACCCTCTTATTAAGGCTTTTGTCGAGAATGGCCGCCTCGCCAGCCTATTGATAGCCCTGTTGCTGGTTGCCGGGCTCGGCGCCATATCCAGCCTGCCACGCACCGAAGATCCCCATATCACCAACCGCTTTGCCTCTGTGATCACCAGCTATCCAGGCGCTTCCGCCGAACGGGTCGAGGCACTGGTGACTGAAGTACTGGAAAATGAGCTGAGACGACTGGAAGAGCTCAAGCTTGTCCAGTCCACCTCAAGACCCGGGGTCTCGGTGATTCAACTCGAGCTCAAAGATAACGTCACAGCAACCGAGCCGGTATGGTCGAGAGCCAGAGATCTGCTGGCCGATAGCGGCAGCCGCTTGCCGGCAAGTGTCAATCCACCGGTACTCGACGATCAGCTGGGTTACGCCTACACCGCCATCATAGGCCTGGGATGGCACGGCGGCGGTGAAGCGCGTCCCGACATTCTCAGCCGTTACGCCAAAGAGTTGCAAAACAAACTACGGCTCTTGAGCGGCACAGACTTTGTCAAACTCTATGGCGCGCCGACGGAGGAAATTCTGGTCACGCTGGATGGCGAACGTATCAATCGGCTCGGGCTGACACCGGGAGCCGTAGCCGACATTCTCAATCGCGCCGATACCAAGGTGTCGGCCGGTGAAATTAACAACCAGAGCTTCCGGGCATTGGTAGAGGTTTCCGGCGAGCTCGACTCGCTGGAGCGAATCCGTCAGGTGCCGCTGAAAACCGACCGTTTCGGGCAACTGATCCGCCTTGGCGATATCGCAACAATCAACCGCCAGCCCAAAGATCCGTGGGATAATCTGGCGCTGCTTGACGGTGAGCCCGGTATTATGGTGGCCGCCCGCATGCTCAACAACACCCGGGTGGATATCTGGAGTGAACAAGTGCGCCGGATCACAGCCGAGTTGGAACAAAGTTTTCCCGCCAATATCCGCATGCAATGGCTGTTTGAGCAGGAAGGTTACACCAACGAGCGCCTGCAAGAACTGCTGTTCAATCTGCTGCAGGGGTTTGTGCTCATTCTCCTGGTGCTGCTGGTGACTGTCGGCATGCGCAATGCGTTTATCGTCGCCTTGTCACTGCCACTGACGGCACTATTTACCCTGGCCTGCATGAAGTTTACCGGCCTGCCCATTCATCAGATGTCAGTCACCGGCTTGGTGGTGGCACTGGGGATCATGGTGGATAACGCCATTGTGATTGTCGATGCCATTGCCCAGCGCCGCCGCGAGGGCATGAGTAAGCTGCAGGCGGTCAACACCACCATCAGGCACCTGTGGCTGCCGCTTGCCGGCTCCACCATCACCACCATGCTGGCATTCGCGCCGATAGTGCTGATGCCTGGCGCCGCCGGCGAGTTTGTCAGTGGTATCGCTATTTCAGTGATCTTTGCCCTGCTCGGCTCCTACCTCATCTCCCACACCCTGATAGCCGGTCTCGCCGGGCGTTTCAGCCGCGCCAGGGACAACAATCGCTGGTATCACCAAGGGGTAAACCTGCCAAGGTTGGCCAGAGCCTATAGTCAGACTCTGCAACTGGCGCTCAACTACCCGAAAACTGCTGCGCTGCTGATCGGTATCTTGCCACTGACAGGCTTTGTGGCCTCCGGGCAGATGACAGAGCAGTTTTTCCCGCCATCGGATAGAAACATGTTCCAGCTGGAGCTCTATCTTTCGCCCCATGCCAGCCTGGCGAGGACAGAGCAGAGAGTCAAACAACTCGATAGAGAGCTGCGCAGCACTGACGGCATAGAAAGCGTCAATTGGGTCATAGGCGGGAACGTGCCATCCTTTTACTACAACCTGACTCAAAAACAGCAGGGCGCCAGCCAATACGCCCAGGCAATGATAACAACCCGCGACTTTCGCACCGCTAACCGCTTAATTCCCGAGTTGCAACAGCAGCTGGATAGAGACTATCCGGATGCGCAGATCCTGGTGCGTAAACTGGAGCAGGGTCCGCCCTTCAACGCCCCTGTGGAGCTAAGGCTCTATGGCCCCAACCTCGACCGCCTGGCCGAGCTTGGAGATGAGGTGCGGCGACTGCTGGCAGAGACCCGGGATGTGATCCACACCCGGGCGACCCTGAGCCCGGGGGCGCCCAAGGTGTGGCTGCAGCTCGATGAAGATGCCAGCCTGATGGCCGGCCTGAGTTTGAGTGAGATCGCCTCACAGATCCAGATGTCCACCACAGGCATCACAGGTGGCAGTTTGCTGGAGCAAACTGAATCGCTGCCGGTGAGAGTCAAGCTCGGCGCCGGTGTCGGCGAACAGCAATCCAGGCTGTCACAAATAAGCCTGCTGGCGCCCAATAGTGAGTCGATTCCGCTTTCGGCCGTGAGTCAAAGCCATGTCAATGCCAGCCGCGGCGCTATTCCTCACTACAACGGCCAGCGGGTTAATATACTCGAAGCCTATATCGCCTCAGGAGTGTTGCCGCAAAAAGTACTGGAGCGGATTAAACCCAAGCTTGCCGAGCTCAATCTGCCCGCCTCCTACCGGATAGAGATAGGCGGTGAGAGTGCCAAACGCGATGAAGCCGTGGGTAATCTACTCTCCAATATCGTCTTGGTAATCACCTTATTGCTGAGCGTCTTAGTGCTCTCCTTTAACTCTTTCAGACTCACAGGGATCATTCTGCTCAGCGCCCTGCAATCGGCAGGGCTCGGATTGCTGGCGGTCTGGGCTCTGGGTTATCCCTTTGGCTTTACCGTGATAATAGGTCTGCTGGGCTTGATGGGCCTGGCTATCAATGCCGCGATAGTGATCCTGGCGGAGCTCGAGTCCGAGCCTATGGCGCGCCTGGGCAACACAGACGTGATTCTTGCAGGGGTCATGCGCTGCAGTCGCCATATCGCTTCGACTACAATCACCACAGTGGGCGGCTTTCTGCCGCTGATCCTGGCCGGCGGTGGTTTTTGGCCGCCCTTTGCCATCGCCATTGCCGGGGGCACAGCGCTGACCACCCTCTTATCTCTGGTTTGGGTACCTGTGGTCTACTCCCTGTGGTTGAAGCCGCAGCCCGAGTGTTCCCGCAACTTGCCGTTGAAAAATGAATATTAACCCCAAAAGACAAGCGCGGGCCGGATCGTCGTCGCTATTGATGTTGCGCGTATCGCCCTAGTATCAACCCGCTTGCGCCTCAAACTATTCGGCAGCGCTTTGTTCGAGCCTCTCCCAAGTCTCTGCAGACAGGAATGTATGTTGCCCCATGAGTAATACTCGTACTTCTTGGAAATCTTCTTTTATTAATCAAATAGTTACAACCACTTATTTCCATCATCTGATTTACCCACTTTATGGTTTAATCAACAGCGCAAACAAAGTTGCAAGCGTCATGTAACACATTTTGCGAATGTAATATAAAAAACAAAAAGTTATCCTTGCGGCGTCGCTATAATAAAGCATCTTCTAAAATAAAAGGTCGGGTCCATAGTTAGATTCAGGTCAAAACTTGTTTAACCTGAATGAGATAAAGTTCAACAAACCGGTCAAACAGGAATAACGATAATGAATTACCGCAACTGGCCTATCGCCAAACAGATCGGCACACTGGCTTTTGTGCTGACAATTTTGGTGTTTGGCGTTCTGAGTAGCATCTCCTACCTGACAGCCTCATCTACCCTGAAAGAGAAAGCGATAACCGCCATGGAGCAACAGGTCCATGGAGTCGATGATCTGCTGGCATTGCAATACGAGAGCTTGCTATCTCTGGCTCATCGCAATGCCGATGTATTCAGGGCCATGTATCCGGGCCAATTCCATAAACCGGAAAACAAGACGGTTAGAGTTCTTGGAATGGATACCCCTGCATTGATGCATGAAAAGGAACAGCTCAACTCTTCCCGCAGTAAAGTTGACCGATATGCCAACCTCACCGGCGGTAATGCCACAGTATTCGTTCGTGACGGCGATGACTTCCTTCGTATAGCAACCTCACTGAAAAAGGCCGATGGCAGCCGCGCGCTGGGGACTTATCTAGGCACAAAACACCCGGGCTATCAAAAACTTATTCAGGGTCAGGACTATGAGGGCTATGCCAAGCTGTTCGGCCGCGACTATATGACAGTTTACCGTCCGGTCAAAGACGTTCAGGGCTCGGTGATAGGTATTCTCTACATAGGTTTCGACATTAGCGATTCCCTGGTTCAGCTGCAGCAATCGGTCAAACAGCTTCGCCTGGAGGAAAGTGGCACCTATCTGCTGCTGCGCCGCGCCGACAAAGTGGTAGTGGCTCATCCAAGTTTACCTCAGGGTCAAACCATCACAGAGGCCGATCTGGACGGCATGCCACTTGATGAACTAATGAACAGTGAGGGAGTTAAAAGCTACCTCAATGGCAAAGGCGTGGAGATGATTGCCTACAGTGCCACTATCCCCGGCTGGAACTGGGAGCTTATTGGTCAGGTTAAGGCCGCCGAGCTGAATGAAGAGAGCCAAACTCTGCTGCTAATCAATGCCATGGTCGCCGTGGTTGGCATTTTGGTTATCACTATTTTGCTCTCTGTTGTACTGGTACGCACCGTCAGGCCGTTACAAACTCTGCAACGTCATATGGAAAACCTGGGCAAAGGCGATTTCAGCCAAGCACTGCCAAAACTCGACAGCCGCAGCGAAAACGAAGTGGTGCGGATAAGCAACAGCGTCACCGAAATGACCATGGGGCTCAAGCAACTGCTTCAGGCGCTGCAAGGCTCGGTACAGACGTTGGAATACCAGGCAGAACAAGCTCAGGAAGTCGCCCGTCTCAACGGCGATGAAGCCCAGGCTCTGATGGCTCAAACCGATCAAATCGCAACCGCTATCGAGGAGATGTCCACCTCGATACGCGATGTCGCCAATCACGCCGGAGAAAGCGCTAACCAGAGCCAGCAGGTGGATGAAGCCTCCCGCGCAGGTCACCAGCAACTGACTCAGGTAGTACAGGGACTGGAAACTCTCAGCATACAACTGAGTGAAAGCCATATTGCGGTCGAAGGTGTAGCTAAAGAAAGTGAAGCTATCAACACCATTACAGAAGTTATCAATGGTATCGCCGAACAAACCAACCTGCTGGCACTGAATGCCGCCATCGAAGCCGCCCGAGCCGGTGAACAAGGACGCGGTTTTGCTGTGGTGGCCGATGAGGTGCGCACCCTTGCAAGCCGCACCCAGGCGTCGATTTCGGAAATCGGTCAGACCATCACTTCGCTGCAAGCCAAGGTCAAAGATACGGCTATGCGCATGGATCAGAGCCATCAGTTGGGTAATCGCTCCGCCGAGCAGGGAGAGGAAGCCAACAATCAGTTAACTGCCATTGCCCAGCGAATTGCCGATCTGGCCGTATCTGTCAGCAGTATTGCCAGCGCTACCGAACAACAAAGTGCTGTAGCCGAGGAAGTGACCCGCAACCTGCATCAGATAACCGATCTGGCCCGTGAAGGCGATATCCGTGCCACAGAAACAGTCACCTCAGCCAAAGAGCTGACAGAGTTGGCCGCCGCACTGAAAAAACAGATAAGTGTCTTCAAAGTCTGAGAAATGAGGAAGTCTCGGCAAAAGTAAAGGCTGAGAAATGACATGGAAAACACTTGATGCCATAAGCCGCCCAAATAGAGAACCCAGCTAAGCTGGGTTCTCTTGTGTTATAGCAAGGGTTACTGCAACTTCAGTTGCAGTAACCCAGATAAGCGGTCAATCCTTTGCAATGATTATCCAATAATTATCGACTCGTATTCTCAGGGCATTAACCGAAGAACAAACGCCAAAGCCAAGAGGCGTCCAAATCTTCCTTGCATTGATTGTACTGGGCAGCATAACGACGGGAGCGATTGTCCACCTTATCGGCCACTCGCACCAGCCAGGCCTTGCTGCGGTAACTGCCACGTTTGTAGCCGCCCCAGCCTTCGTGATAATTGAGATACTGGTTACGGGCGTCCCACTTGGACACGCCATTGATCTTATGGCTCTTGTAGATAAACCAGCCCATAAAATCCATTGCATCATCAAAATCGCTGCGACTGGCCCAGCTGTTGCCGGTCTCACGCACATAATCGTCCCAGGTCATGGTCTTGGCCTGGGCATAACCATAAGCGTCACTGGCGCGCCCGATGGGAATGATCCACAAGAAATATTCCATAGGTGGCGCCGCATTATGCTTGAAGGAGCTCTCCTGATACATCATAGCCAAGGGCACATGCACGGGAACGCCCCACTTTTCGCGGGCATCCTTGGCGGCGTTGTACCAAGATCTGTGCTCTTTGAAGATGGCGCAGATATTATCGGGATCTTTGGGAGGCGAAGTGGCGCAGCCGCCCAAAAACAGGGAGGCGGTAATGGCGAGCACCGGGAAAAATTTGGATAACAACTGTTGCTTCACGAAAATCTCACAGTTTTCAAAGGCCAGGCCTTGGGTTGAACTTGGGCTCAGTGTCGCCCGAGTCAAACATCAAATGCAACCTGAGCCTCTGAAAAAGTGAGCTTTATTGTGTCTTAGGCAGTTCACATTCATGAACTTCCTGTTGCCAAACCACAGGCTCCCAGTAGTCGGTATCTTTGCCGGTATAGCGCCTGTCGGTATTGAACTTGGCCGCCAGGTGATAACGTTGCCCGGCTTCCACCTGCAACTTAAGTTCCTTGGGTGTGCGGGCCGACAGCCGTACCTTGAGCTCAGGTGAATCTATCAGCTCAGAGACGGTAAAACTGTGTTCACCCGGTGGTAACTGATAGTTGGGTTTAGAGATCACAGGTTGGCCATCAAGATGGGTGACCACCAGGCGATAAAACTGCTGCTCCCGATCCGGCTCCAGATAACCTGAAACCGTACCACATTCGCGCCCGGGCTCAGGAGCACTGGCGCAGGCCGACAGCAACACTGCTGCGGCCGAGATTAACAACAAAGACTTCACTGACTGACTGCTTCCTTGGCTGGTTCATCGGCAAAATACTGAACCAGAAAATCATCAAAACTCAAACCTTCTGCGGCTTCCAACTGCAACTGACTCTCGATTGAGGCCTGGGCTTCAGCTTCAAAAGAAGCCAGCGCCGCGGCACTCAGCGGATAATTCAGCAGCTGCTGCTGATATTCTTTTGCCAATGCCATCACCCAGGCGCCGTGATCCAGCCCCTTTTCCGCCAGGGTCTTCATCACCTGCCCAGACAGGGTTTCATTCGGGTCGATAACGGCTTGATGCCACTTGGCCAGCGCCTGTTGATATTGGTCGTCATCTTTTCCATCGAGCAGCTCGGCCAATTGCTGCAACTCGGCAAACAGAGCTAGCATCCACTGCTCGCGCTCCACAGGCACGCCATTTTGATTCAGCATCAAACCAGGTTTACGCCCTTCCAGCACCACGGCCTTAAGATTGGCGCCTATCTCTTGCTCACCGGCGGCGTCTGTGGTCGCCGAAGGACTCAACAAACAGTAGAGCAGGAACAGATCCAGAAAATGCACCTGAGAGGCTTCAATACCTATAGCACTGAAGGGGTTTACATCCAGCGCCCGCACTTCGATATATTCCACCCCGGCTCTTGCCAACGCCTCGGAGGGTTTTTCACCGCTACGGGTCACCCGCTTGGCGCGAATGGGGGCATAGAACTCATTTTCTATCTGCAACACATTGGCGTTGAGCTGGCGATATTCGCCGTCGACTTTCACCCCTATGTTGGCAAAGTTGTCCGAAGGCATCTTGATGGCGGCACGGATCCCCTGAAGGTAATCCGCCAGCGAGTTATAGCTGATACTGAGCCGCTCCTGTTCCTTATTGGTGTAACCCAAATCACTCATTCTCAGTGAGGTGGCCCAGGGTAGATACAGGGTGCCAAGGCCCATTTTTTCAAAATCCAGCTCTGTCTGCTGCTCTTTGATGAAAGAGTGGCACAACGCCGGCGAAGCACCAAACAGATAAGGCAGCACCCACACCAAACGACGATAGTTGCGGATAAGGCCGAAGTAACGTTCCGAGATAAAATCACAACGGGAAACCGACTTATCACTCTGGGCATAGAGTAAATCCCAAAGCTCATCAGAAACCGAGAAGTTAAAGTGCACCCCTGAGATGATCTGCATCAAGGCGCCGTATCTGTAGGTCAGCCCCTTGCGATAGAGGGTCTTCATCCGCCCAGCATTGGAACTGCCATATTGGGCAATGGGAATATCCTTCTCGTCGCCCACATAGCAAGGCATGCTCACGGGCCAAAGCTGTTGTCCCTTAAGCTGATTGAGAGTAAAAGCATGGGTTTCGGTGAGGCCGGTGAGCAGCTCATCTATGCTGTGGGTAACCGGCGTAATGAACTCGAGCAACGCCTCACTGTAATCGGTTGTGATCCGCGAGTGAGTCAGGGCCGAGCCCAGGGTTTTGGGGTGACCATCCATAGCCAGGTGCCCGCTGGCATCAATTCTCAAGGCTTCTCGCTCAATCCCACGGCGCATATCCTTAAGTGCGGCGCGACCTTCGGCTCCTTTGAGCATTGCGACAGATTCGGTAAATGACTTCAAATTCTTGTTCTCTGCTTGGGCGGCCTAAGCCTTTATCTGGCCAATAGACCCGGGCATACCTGCTCCGCTTTCATCTTTTGGTATTCAGCACCAAAAGGCACAGGACTGCTCTGTGTGACGGTTGCCCAAAAATAAAGCCTAAGCGGCCTTTCAGGCAAGTGTAATTTAAAAGACACAGGCGGTGATGCCCTTTCAAGCATCACCGCCTTGCGTAGTGGCAAGCGAGTCGTAACCCGCTGCGGTTAAGATCAATATGGGGTCAAAGTGGCCGTTTTACAAGGGCAGATTGATCACTGAATAACCCATTGCCTTAATCCCGGGCTCAATAAGATTTTTATCCCCGACCACCAATATCTGCATGCTGGCAGGATCCAACCATTCTTTGGCCAATTCATTGAGGCTGCCCAGCGTGGCATCATTGATAATCTCATCCTGACGGGCGGTAAAATCATCGCTCAGACCGTACTTCTGGATCATGCGGATAAAACCGGCCTTTTGGTAAGGCGTTTCATAATCCAAAGCCTTACCCTGAGAAATAGAAGCCCGCATAAAGTTAAGCTCTTGTGTCGTCATCCCCTTATCATGATAAGCCTTGAGCTCCTTGATAAACTCGGCCAGCGCCTTGTCGGTGACATCACTGCGAACGCTGGCACCCGCTTTGAAGTAGCCCTGCTCAATCCCACCACTGAAGAAGCTGCGGGCACCATAGGTGTAGCCCTTGTCTTCCCTGAGGTTAAGGTTGATACGGCTGTTGAAGGCGCCGCCTAAAGGATAGTTCATCAAGTAAGCCTTGAAGAAGTCGCCCGTGGCATCGTAAGGCAGGGCGCGCTTGCCTATGCTGATAACCGACTGGGCCGCTCCCGGCTTATCGATAAGGAATACCACTCCGGGTTTGCCCTCGGGCAGCTCACTCAAGGCCGGCAAAGACACCGCCTGACCGCCCCAGGACTCTAATCCCTTGAGCTTGCCGATTAACTGCTCGCGTGGCAGGTCGGTTACCGCCACCAGTTGAGCGTTACCGGCGCGATACTGCTCCTTATAGAAAGCCTTGATATCATCGAGCGTCAGCTGGCTGACACTCTCAAGCGTGCCGTTATCATTGACACCGAGACTGGTCTGGCTGCCAAACAGCAACTTGCTGAATCCCTCTTCGGCCAGATAGTTGGGATCCGATGCCAGATGTTGCAGGCTCTGCAACTGTTGCTGTTTTACCCGCTCGAAATCGGCTTCCTTGAAGCCTGGCTCAAACAGCCTTTCTTCGACTATCGCCAGGGTCTTATCCAGGTTTTCGGTCAAGGCCGAGATCCGGATGCTGCTTTGATAACCGCTACTGTCAAACACCACGGAAGATCCCAGCAGCTCCAGCGCCTGAGCCAGTTCTTCACTGCTGCGTTTGGCGCTGGACTCATTGAGCATGGCCGCCGTCAAACCGGCGAGCCCGGCCTTTTCCACCGGCACCAGTCTGTGACCGCCGTTGAGGTAGATGACCAGCTCGGTAGTGGGCGTTTCATGGCTTTCAGTGCCCATGACACTGATACCGTTGTTCAGCTGGGCAGACCAAAGCTTGGGCACCTGCATGGAGGGCGCCTTGCCGGCAGCGGGGATCTTACTGCGATCGAAACTGCTGTTGGCACTTACGGCCTGCTGCAACCCGGCAACGGCTTCGGCGGCAACCCTTGGCTCAGGCGGGGTGAAATTATCGGCCTTGGCCACCAGCGCCTTGGCACCCATGGGCACAACGCTCATCACCACACTGGGCTTATCCTTGATATAGCGCTTAAATACCCGCATTACATCTTCTTTGGTCACTGCATCATAGCGGGCCAAATCTTTGGCTATCTGATTGGGATCACCGGCAAATGTCTGGTTATAGGCCAGGTTGGACACCTTACCCGAGACACTCTGCAGCGAGAAGATACTGTCGGCGCGGAACTGCACCTTGACCTTCTGCAGATCCTCATCTGTGACGCCCCGCTGTTCAAATTCGGCAATCGATTCGCGGATCTTGGCCTCTATCGGCGCCAGAGCTCCACCCTTGGCCGGATTGGCCAAGGCGTAGATGGACATCTGACAGGCAAGCTCCTGGCAAGGATGACTGACCCCGGCCTGCACCGCATAACCATCTTTCACCAGATTCTTGTAAACCAGCGAGGTCTTGCCACCACCAAGAATATTGGCCAACAGATCCAGCGCAGCCTCATCCTGGTGACGGGCATAAACGGTTGGGAAAGCCATGCGGATGAGTGGCAGATGGACCTTATCTTCCATCGAGATATAGCGGCTCTTGTCCAGCGTTACCAAAGGCTTGGCATCGGCTAAGACTTCAGGCCCTTTGGGAATATCTCCAAAGTACTTGCTGACCCAGGCCAATGTTTGCGCGGTATCTATATCGCCGCCTATGGTCAGAGTGGCATTGTTGGGGCCATACCAGCGTTGGAAGAAGTGTCTTACATCGTCAGGCGTGGCGCGGTCGAGATCCTCCGGCCAACCGATAACAGGCCAGGAATAAGGATGACCGGCGGGATAAAACGCCTGATTGAAACGTTCATTCATCCGCCCATAAGGACGGTTATCGATGCGCTGGGCCCGTTCGTTTTTCACGGTTTCCCGCTGCACTTCAAATTTCTTGTCGGTCAGGGCCGGAAGCAGGTAACCCATGCGATCCGACTCCAGCCAAAGCATTTTTTCCAATTGATTACTGGGAACAGTTTCGAAATAGTTGGTGCGATCTGTGTTGGTGGTGCCATTCAAGGTGCCGCCGGCCTCGGTGACTATCTTGAAATGCTGTTCATCGGCCACATTCGCAGAGCCCTGGAACATCATATGTTCAAACAGATGGGCAAAACCACTGCGTCCGGCCTGCTCTCTGGCCGAGCCCACATGATAGGTGACATCCACATGCACCAGAGGATCAGAATTGTCCTGATGCAGTATCACGGTCAGGCCGTTGGCCAAGCGATACTTGCTGTAAGGGATACCGACTTCACCGGCCTTGGGGGTGACCGACTCGATGAGAGTCACTCCTGCCGGCAGTTGTACCGAGGAAACCTCAGCCAATCCTGTTTCGGTTTGCACTGAGCAACCCGCCAATGCGGCCGAAATTGCCGCTGCCAATAACCATTTCTTCAAAATGTTACTCCTTCAACCAGAAACCAAACTCAAAAAACTCATTGCAGCCACTCTAAAGCCAACAACACAATTATCAAATAGCGCAGGCCCTTGCCTGTCAAAATCATCAGAGTGGATTTTGTAAGAGGAAGTTTCATCCAACCTGCTAAAAGGCACAGAATATCGCCAATAAGCGGCACCCAGGAAAGTAACAAGGCCCAATAACCGTAGCGCTTCAGCAACGCCAGCGCCTGCTTGTGGCGACCGCTGTCGAGTTGCTCAGGCGTGACCGCCTTGCGCCCCAAGAGCCCAAGTAGATAGCTGCTCAAGGCCCCCAAGGTGTTGCCTATAGTGGCGCTAAGCAGCAGCGGCCATGCCATCTCCGGCTGCTTGTCCAGCAAAGCCAGCAACAAGACTTCCGAGCCTCCTGGCAGCAGTGTCGCAGCCAAAAAAGCACCGCTGAACATCAGCCAGAGTTCCCACATAAGATACCTTCCTGCATACTGCTTGAATCAAAGGCCCGTCCAGGCGGACTTTAAAGATAAATGGATAAAGACTGATTTTTTAGTGCTGAAAGATATAAGAAAATGGCGCCCTTGCCCAGCTAAGTCTCAAGCATTCCAGCATAACATCGCCATAAAACAGTAACAGCTAGCGGGCAAAACCCGCCCGAAGAGGGACAAAGAAAGGAGTCTTAAATGCAGGAGCTGAACTTTATTCAATCTGTTCAGGAGCGGGATATTGATTTGATGTTGCTGGAGGAATTCCACACCTCAACGGCCTTCTGCAATTGGTTGGCTTCCCGTGTGTATGAATTCCCCCACGCCGTAGAGTTTGTCGGCGCCTGGCATTCTGTCATTCACAATCAATACGGCGAGTCGGATCTCGTGCTGATTTTCAACGCCAATGACGGCTCCCATCAAGCCATTCTTATCGAAAACAAGATAGATGCAACGCCACAACAGCAACAAGGATTAAGGTATCGCTATCGCGGCGAACATGGGATAGAACAGGGCCATTGGGTTGATTTTCGCACTTGTCTCTTGGCTCCACAAAAGTACCTGACATCCAACAATGAGCCCTATGATAAAACCATCGCCTATGAGGAAATCATGGCATACTTTGTCGCCCAAGGGGTATGGTACCGAGCACGGCTTATGGCCGAGAGCATCAGCAAGCAAAGACGCGGATACCTGCCCAGCATTAGCCCCGAAGTCACAGAGTTTGCCAGGTGTTATCTTGAGTTTGCGAAAATACATCACCCGGAGTTGAACCCGGAAACCCCCAAAAACCGCGCCGCCGGACATTCTTGGCTGCATTTCTATCCGCTGCTGCCCAATAAACATATCCGCATCGTTCATCAATTGGCCGGAAGCCTGGTCAAAATCATGTTTCTGGGCGCGGCCGAGCAGCTTGATATGCTCACGCAAGCCTTCGGTGCATTTGCAAGCACTGGACTCGTGATCAAACGTTCCGGCAAATCTGTGGTGATGGAACTAGCTACGCCCCCCATTGACCCTTTCAAAGACAAATTCGAAGATGTCCTGCCGCAAGTAGAGCAAGCCATTGCCCAAGCCAAGAAACTGAGACAGATGTTAATTCAGGTGCTGGCAGATAAAGGCATTGCAGCGAGCAATATTCAAGCATCTGACTGGTACTCCGGGAGTATCCCAGTCTATGATTAAGCCATATCTCTTTGAATAGTGAGCAATCATGGCCCGTCTCTTGTTTCTGCCTATTATCCTTTCCCTATTTTGGATGGCGTTTTTACACTTCAATAAAGTCCCTTTGGCGCAGGGGAAACGCGGTTTTATTTGGATAATTGGCGTCAGTGGCGCCTTGATTGCCCTACTGTCATTAGCCATCTGGCTGACGGCCTAAGCTTTTGATATAAGCCTTTAAAATGAGTGCTTGAACTGACCCAGAGAGTACCAAAACCCGTTCGTTGCGGATTGTTCTCTAGCGAGCCTTAAAACAGATAACCGGCGCGGCACACTGGCTACGCCGGTTATCTTTCAACGTCATTGAACTCAGGGATTCAGCGAGCAAAACGCTTAATTGCCCAATACCGCCAGCAGAATACCGGCAGCGACCGCACTGCCCAGCACCCCTGCCACATTGGGGCCCATGGCGTGCATCAACAGGAAGTTTTGCTGATTGGCCTCTAGCCCCACCTTATTCACCACCCTGGCGGCCATGGGAACGGCCGAGACCCCGGCGGCACCGATTAAGGGGTTAACCTTACCACCACTGAGTTTGCACATAAGCTTGGCCATCAAGACCCCGGCAGCGGTGCCAATGCTGAAAGCCACTGCCCCGAGCAGCAAGATCCCCAGTGTCTCGACCCGAAGAAACTGCTCGGCCGAGAGCTTGGAACCCACCGCCAACCCGAGGAAAATGGTGACTATATTGATAAGTTCGTTCTGCGCCGTGTTGGAAAGTCTATCCACCACACCTGACTCACGCATCAGATTTCCTAAGCAGAACATGCCCACCAGGGGGGTCGCCGTCGGCAAAAACAGTATGGTCATTCCCAGCACCATAAGGGGGAAGATGATCTTCTCCTTCTTGCTGACTTCCCGCAGCTGTTCCATCTTGATCTGCCGCTCGGCTTCCGTGGTCAAGGCCCGCATGATGGGAGGCTGAATGAGCGGCACCAAAGCCATGTAGGAGTATGCCGCCACCGCAATGGCTCCCAGCAAATCAGGCGCCAGTTTGGAGGCGAGAAAAATGGCCGTGGGGCCATCGGCGCCGCCTATGATGGCGATGGCACCGGCATCTTGCATACTGAACTCAAACCCGGGCACCAGGTTCAGGGCTATCGCACCAATCAGGGTGGCGAAGATCCCGAACTGAGCAGCAGCTCCCAACAGCAGCATCTTGGGGTTGGCTATCAGGGCACCGAAGTCTGTCATGGCGCCGACCCCCATAAAGATCAGCAGCGGAAAAACCCCGGTATCTATGCCCACATGATAAACATAGTAGAGCAGCCCATTTTCCTCGGTAAAACCTGCGTTGGGGATATTGGCCAAAATGGCGCCGAAACCGATGGGAAGCAGCAGCAATGGCTCAAACTTGCGCACTATTGCCAGATACAACAGCAAGGCGCCGACCAACATCATCAAGGCCTGCGGCCAGGTAAAGTGCGCTATTCCCGTCTCGGACCAAAAAGCGAGTAAACCGTCCATCATAGCTCCTTAGGCCAGTGCCAACAGCTTGGTACCGACGCTGACGGCATCGCCTTCCTTGACCAGGATGCGGCTAACAACACCATCGGCCTGAGCCCGGATCTCAGTTTCCATCTTCATCGCTTCGAGGATGATAACGACATCACCGGCGCGAACGCTGTCTCCGGCGGCCACCTGTACCTTAAAGATATTGCCGGAAAGCGGCGCGCTCATCTCCAGTTCCGGGCCTGAGGCAACAGCAGAAGCCTGCACAGGGGCAGCCTGCGGCTCAGCCACAGGCAAAGGCGCAACCTGACTGATATCACCGCCTTCACTGACCTGCACCACAAAGCGCTGGCCCTGCACATCCACGGTATAAACCTCCGGTTGACGACCACCGGCCTTGGTTTGAGTTGCTTGTGGCTGAGGAGCTTCCAATTCTGGCTTGGGTTCAAATGCCGCAGGATTGCCACGATTCTTAATAAACTGCAGGCCGATTTGCGGGAACAGGGCATAAGTCAGCACATCATCATCGCGCTCTTCGCTGAGGCTCAGACCTTGCGCCAACGCTTTTTCGGCCAGTTCGGCCCGCAAATGTTCAAGCTCGGGTGCGAGCAGATCAGCCGGGCGACAACTGACAGGCTCCGCCCCCTGCAACACCCGCTGTTGCAATTCACTGTTGACCTTGGCCGGGGTGGCGCCATATTCGCCCTTGAGTACTCCTTCCGTCTCCTTGGTCAGCGACTTATAGCGCTCACCCATCAGCACATTGATTACCGCTTGAGTACCGACAATCTGAGAGGTGGGGGTCACCAGCGGAATAAAACCCAGATCTTCCCGCACTCTGGGGATCTCCTCGAGCACTAGATCCAGCTTGTCCTCGGCGCCCTGCTCTCTGAGCTGGTTTTCCATATTGGTCAGCATGCCACCCGGCACCTGAGCCCGCAGAATGCGTGAGTCTATACCCTTGAGTGCCCCTTCGAAACGGGCATATTTTTTTCTGACCTCACGGAAATAGGCGGCAATCTCCTCCAGCAGCGCCAAGTCATAGCCTGTTGCCCTATCGGTGTCTTCGACCATGGCAACCAAGGTTTCGGTGGCACTGTGACCATAGGTTTGACTCATGGAAGAAATGGCAGTATCCAGCACATCGACCCCGGCCTCTATCGCCTTTTGATAGGTTGCGGTTGATAACCCTGTGGTGGCATGGCACTGCATGGTGATCAAGAGATCGGTTTCCGACTTCAAGCGGCTTATTAGCTCAAAGGCCTCCATCGGCTTGAGCAAACCGGCCATGTCCTTGATACAGAGTGAATGGCAGCCCATGTCTTCCAGCTGCTTGGCCATCGTCAGCCAGGTTTGCTGTGTATGTACGGGGCTTGTGGTATAAGAAATTGTGCCCTGGGCATGGGCACCAACATCAATCACGGCTTTCAGCGCCGCTTGCAAGTTGCGCACATCATTCATGGCATCGAACACCCGGAATACATCGACCCCGCTCTCATGGGCGCGCTCGACAAACCGGGTCACCAAGTCGTCACTGTAATGGCGATAACCCAGCAAATTCTGGCCCCTCAATAACATCTGCTGCGGGGTATTGGGCATGGCCTGTTTCAGCGCCCGGATCCGCTCCCAGGGGTCCTCACCCAAATAACGGATACAGGCATCGAAGGTAGCACCGCCCCAGGATTCCAGGGACCAGAAGCCAACACTGTCCAACTTGGCGGCGATTGGCAACATATCGTCGATACGCATTCTGGTTGCCAATAATGATTGGTGAGCATCCCGCAGGACAACGTCGGTTAATGCTAAAGCTTTACTCATCTTTCTTATCCATCAGATTACGGCAGTTAAGCCTGTTTGCGGTATTGGTGAATGGCACAGCTAATAGCTGCCAACTGTTGCGGCGTGGGCGCACCGGCCTGGGGCGCGACTGTGAATTGCGCCCCTCCCATGCCCTGAGTTTGTGACTGACTCTGTTCCAAATTGGGTTTGGGGGCCAAATAGCGTGCCGATACTCTGATCCCCAAAATCAGCAGCCCCAAGAACAGATAAACCAGCCCCATACCAAGCAGCATAATCCCCACGGCTTCCAAGAGTTGCTCAGAAAGCGACATTATATCTTCCTCATTTTGTTAACAGATTGGCAGGCCTTTTCCTGTCTATGATTTGCTTGGGGCGATAACGCTCACTCCCCCAGGAGCTAACACCAATAATAAATATGCGAAAAAATATGATTTTCTGTCATTAGATGTTTTAGCCTAGCAGGCCAGCCTCTGCCAGACTATGTGACTTAGGTCAAAAACGATAACCAATCTATAACAAACAACCCCTACCCATGTAAATTGGTCATACCAAAATAAATCAATAAAAGTTCAAAGAGGATGATGATTCATAAATATTCATCTTGAGTTTTTAAGGAAAAGACAATGACACTATCAATATGAAGTAAAGCTGACATAGAGAATGTCTGTAAGACCAGTGAGCTTCAACATAGAGGCATTATGAATATAAATGGGGAGCCGTTAATTTTATCCGGGTAAGTTCGCTTCCCGCGGTGAAGTTGTCCGTGATGGATTCCCTAAAAATCAATCAGCCCGGTTAGCAGCCGCAGCCTGAAGCAACAGCGAAATGGTAAGCAAAGCAGGTGTAAGGCCCAGAGGAGGACTTTATCGCAAGGCGCAAATGAACCTGTATCTCCGCGGGCAAGTTTTCGGATAAAACACCACAGGAAAGTAATTACAAACGGGTAAGAGTCAGATAGCAAAACGCCCCGCGATTGCGGGGCGTCTTACTTCTTTGCTATTTGGTGCGCATGGAAGGAGTCGAACCTCCGACCGCCTGGTTCGTAGCCAGGTACTCTATCCAGCTGAGCTACATGCGCTTAATCCGGAACTCAGAAAGCTTGGCTCTCAGAGTATAGTAAAGAATGGCGGAGAAGGAGGGATTCGAACCCTCGATGGGAGATAAAGCCCATACTCCCTTAGCAGGGGAGCGCCTTCGGCCACTCGGCCACCTCTCCG
>NZ_JBKORF010000005.1:0-31974 GCF_047314685.1 Shewanella sp. BJSY2023SW001 | reverse complement strand
TGGCTCTGGCTCTGGCTCTGGCTCTGGCTCTGGCTCTGGCTCTGGCTCTGGCTCTGGCTCTGGCTCTGGCTCTGGCTCTGGCTCTGGCAGGACAGTCTCGACCTCGGCGCGGCCGACTTCCACCTCTGGCGCGCTATTTTCGGTTTGAGACTCAAGCTCAGGCGACTCGGTAACCACTTGCTCAGCCGATGGCTGGGATTCAGCTTGCTCCTTCATTTCGGCAAAGTCCAAATCGACACTCTGGTGCCCCTCTTGAGTCTCGCTTGCTGTCTCGGCCTGTGGCGCCTGAGGCATGGCTGAAGCTCTATCTTTGAGCTTAAGCGCCTCATCACGCTCCTCTTTTGCCAGACGCTGCGCTCTGTTGTAGAGGAAAATACCCGCTGCGACCAACAAGATTATGACCAGGATTTTAAACATCTTCGTCCACCATTTTTTGAGTGTCGGGCCGACTGGCAGCCCTGTTTTGTGGTAATGGCAATCAGCCAAAGCCACCCCGCTCTGCACAGAGTTTAACCGATATTAATAGAGTATCGTCTTAGTATAAATCAAGTATTTATGCTTTTTCTGCCCGGTTTACGGCGCTTTTTGCGATCGAAATTCAGTCTGTGACCCTTGGCGCGCCATAGGTAGGTACAAACTGGTACACTCCAGGGGTTTTGATCCCAAGAATGGCAAACAAGGATTCAGATGCAAAAATTACTGATAGTCGCTCACGCCGGCCCGTATGGCACAGAAAAATTGTTTAACACTCTGCGTATCGCCCTGGCGTTGAAAGATCAGGAGCAGACAGAAGTGGAACTCAAGTTATTCCTAATGTCAGACGCTGTCTTTGGGGCAGTTAAAGGCCAGAATACCCCGGATCTCAGCTACAACCTGCAGCAGATGTTCGAAATCCTTACTGCTCAAGGCGTTCCTCTACTACTGTGCAAGACCTGTGTTGAGGCCCGCGGCGTAGTGGCAGATATGCTATTGGATGGCGCAGCCATTGGTACACTCGGCGATTTAAGCCGCTGGACTCTGGAAGCCGACAAGGTTATCCATATCTAGGGTTAACTTGTAATTTAACCTTGAGTGCGCACAAAGCTTCATTTTGTGCGCACCTTCATAATTCCTGCCACTGATTTTGAACCAGCCCCCTTCTCAAGACTAAGATAACCATAGTTGAGTAATTTACTAAGGTAAGGCTATGGAGCTGCTGCAAGGAAAACTGCTGACCGAATTCCGCACTGTTTCTGCCATGGTGTGGATCTACTGCCGTGACCACCATCCCAGAAGCGACGATGGCAGCCTCTGCCCCGACTGTCAGGCCTTGATGGACTATGCCCATACCCGTCTCGACCGCTGCCCCTACGGTGAAAGCAAACCTACTTGCAATAAATGCCCGGTACACTGCTACAAACCTGAACCCAAAGAACAGATGCGTCAGGTGATGCGTTACGCCGGTCCACGCATGTTACTGAGTCATCCGATACTGGCTCTGCGCCACCTATGGTGCGAGCGCAAAGCCGCACCGGGCAAACCACCTAAGGACGCCTCAAACCGCCATAAACGCATGCATAACAGCAAAAACTGACTATTTTTTGTTGCGCCCCTCAAGTGGCTGAGATAAGAATGTCGTTAAGGGGGCCAGATGACTGCATTCAGCGACATTTTTACCCAAGCTTACTGGTGGCTATCGCTGCTTGGAGGCCTGCATTGCCTGGCGTTATCCATCTACGCACGCTTTGTCTATCAGGACAGCCATAGCCAACGTCGGCTACTCGCCGGTATCTTTGCCTTGATGGCGCTCTATTTCTTTACCGGCCTGTTCAACCGCGACAATACCCCGGCCCCTATTCACCTACTGTTTCTGCTATTGCTGCCACTGTACTTCCTGTTGATGCCGGCACTGTATCAATACCTGAAGCAACAGCTAAGCCCAACTGCGGATTCAAAATTGCCACTCAAGCACCTGTTACCATCCATACTCGCTATGTGTCTGGTGATGTTGCTGTGGCTATTCAACCCCAGCCTAGTCACAGGTGTAGCCTTACTGGGTTACCAACCCCGCCTAAGTTGGGGTTCCCTGCTGTTGCCGCTGTTGCTGTTACTGCAAACCACCCTGTATCTGGCATTGGTGTTACAGTTGATGCAGCACTACTACCATGCGCTGGATCAGCAGGAAAACCGACTGCGACAACTACGCAACAACGGGCTGCTGGTGCTGACTCTGGCGCTGATTCTGAACTGGCTGGTTCGCAATATTGCCGTGCTCTTGACTCTGTTTCTCGGCGATCAATTTTCGGCTGTGGCGCAGGCAATCCCGAGACTGGCGCTACTACTGACCCTCTATCTGTTGGCTATCTACGGCCTCAATCAGCTCACCCGCGCCGCCTATCTGCGTGGACGTGAATTCCACCCCCAGGGCACCTCTGTCCCCAAACCGCCGCTCGATAAAGAAGAGCTGGATTTTCTCAATGAGATACTGCGCGAAAAAAAAGATAAGTAACATCGCCCTGGCTGTGACCTTTACGTTAATCTAATGCGGCTTTTAATAACAAAAACAAAGGAACAGAGATGGGATTGTCTAACAGCTACCGCCTGCTGGCCCTGTGCCTTATCGGTATGGGAACCCAGGTTTCCGCCCTTGAGCGGCAACATAAAATAACCAATCAGGACTTTTTCGAGATAGCCAACATGGGCCAGGTCGCTCTCAGCCCAGACGCCAAAATGGCCGCCTGGTTGGAGTCGCGCTGGGATAAAAATCTGGATAAGGCTCAGAAAGACATCTGGCTGGTCGACAGCAAGAGCCGCCAAAGCAAACGCCTGACCTTCAGCAACGAGAGTGAAAGCGCTATCAGCTGGAGTCCCGATGGCCAATATATCTACTTCCTCAGCAGCCGCGGCGATGCCAAGCAGCCAGCCCCCTTCAACGCCAAAGCGCAAATTTATCGCCTCGCGATTCATGGCGGCGAAGCCGTTCCCGTTACCCAAGAGGCCGGTGGCATCAAGAGTTACCAACTGAGTGACGATGGCAGTCAGCTCTATTTCCTGACCCATAAAACCCTGACAGACAAAGATCCCTGGGCCGATATGCGCGCCGCTCACCAAGGCCCTGAGTATGGTCACGGCAGCCGCGATACCAACCCCCTTTACCGCTTGGATCTACAGCATTTTCGCAAGCAGTTGCTGCTGGATGATGGCAAGGTTGTTTGGGAATTCAGCGTCAGCCATGATGGCAATAAACTGGCACGTATCACCACAGAAGACAACGAACTGGTCAATCTGGAAGGTGGGTCTCAAGTAGAAGTCTTCGATATCAAAAACGCCACCAATCAGGTTCTGGCAGACAAGTATTGGCGTGAACAGGCGCCTTCTCCTTACGGTTGGTTACTGGGGTTGAGTTGGGCCGAGGACAACCGCCGCCTCGCCTTCAGAATCGACTTCGACGGTCATCCCGGCAACCTGTTTATCAGTGATACCAGTCAACCTAAGCAGGCACCCTTGAATGTTATGCGTCAGGGCGATATGACACTCAGCGGCGGCGATATCGGTTGGCGCCCGGGCAGTGAAGAGCTCTGCTATCGTGGCGCCGATCATGCGCTGGTACGTCTCTACTGCACCGAAATCAATGATCTGAAACAGGGCAACACCCGAACTCTGCTGCAAGATGATACCGTCATCGGCAGCTACAGCTTCAGTCACAATGGCAAACAACTGGCGTTCAGTCATAACGGCCTGAATCACTTCTACGATCTGTTTATCGCCAACGCCGAGAAGCGCAAAGCCCCGGCCAAGCGTCTGACCCATATCAATCCGCAAACCGATTCCTGGCTACTGCCACAACTGAGCATAATCAAGTGGCAAGCCGCCGATGGCACTCAGGTTGAAGGCATACTGGAATTACCGCCCGGCTACCGCAAAGCCGATGGCCCCCTACCGCTTGTCGTGCAAATTCACGGCGGCCCTACTGCCGCCACCCCGTTTGCACTGCAACACAGATCCTATGGCCGTGCTACTTTCGCCGCCAATGGCTGGGCCTTATTGTCGCCCAACTACCGCGGCTCTACAGGCTATGGCGACAAGTTCCTCACTGACCTTGTGGGCCATGAACACGAGATTGAGGTAAACGACATCATGGCCGGCGTGGACAAACTCATCGCCGATGGCCTGGTCGATGCCGACAAGCTGGCCGTCATGGGCTGGAGCAACGGCGGCTATCTAACCAATGCACTTATCGCCAGTAGCGACAGATTCAAGGCCGCCAGCTCAGGAGCCGGAGTATTCGATCAGCGCCTGCAATGGATGCTGGAAGATACGCCAGGACATGTGGTCAACTTTATGCAAGGCTTGCCATGGGAAAAGCCTGAGGCCTATACCCATGGTTCTTCGTTGACACATGCAGACAAGATAAAGACCCCAACTCTTATCCATATTGGAGAGAAAGACGCCCGGGTGCCTTTAGGACATGCCCAAGGGTTATACCGCGCCCTAAAACATTACCTGAATGTGCCGGTGGAGCTGATAACCTACCCAGGAGAAGGCCATGGTTTGAGCCACTATAAGCACAGACAAGCCAAGATGGACTGGGATCAGGCCTGGTTTGAACATTATGTTCTCGGCAAACCCTTGCCCTAGCCTAAGGGCTCAGTCATAGAAGCCGAGTTAACTGAGATCTAGTTAACTGAACTCTGGCTGACATTCACACTAAAAAGCGCCATTGCAGGCGCTTTTTTAGCCTCCCCCCCTGTATTTTTGCTGCCGGACAAGTAAGCTCAAGAGTAGCCAAAGGTATCCAGGCCCCATTGACCGGGAGCCCAAGACTCTCAATTTGGAGGTTAATCATGAAAACCATTTCTAATACCCTATTTACCCTCTTTGCGCTGGTAGGCAGCCTGCTACTGGTCCCAACAGCCAGTGCCAATGACAGCTACAGCAGCGCCATAGCTACCTTCAAACAAGTCAGCGAAACCCACAAATTCTTCGATTCTGCCTATGGTTATGCAATTTTTCCTACCATAGGGAAAGGGGGACTTGGTATCGGAGCGGCCTATGGCAAGGGACGCGTTTATCGCGGTGGTGCCTATACCGGTGACTCGAGCATGACTCAGGTTTCCATTGGCTTCCAAATTGGCGGCCAGGCCTACAGTGAGATTATTTTCTTCAAGGATGCACAGGCCTACCGCGACTTTACCAGCGGCAGCTTTGAGTTCGGCGCCCAGGCGTCAGCCGTAGCCATCAATGCCGGCGCCAACGCCCAAGCAGGTACCACAGGTAATTCGGCCGGTGCCGGTCAGTCTGGCGGTAGTCAGGCTGCCAAGGCCGCCTATATCAACGGTATGGCGGTATTTACAGCCGCCAAGGGTGGCCTCATGGTAGAAGCCGCTCTTGCCGGACAGTCATTTACCTTCGAAGCGCAATAAACCCATTGACGAGGCGACTCAGGTCGCCTCAACTATTAACCCGTTTTATTAATGTCCCCATGGTGCCGGTGGCGGCGTCACTTCATTGCTCAAATTGAATTGCAACAGAAAGTCTCGGTTTTCCCGGGTCAGGCGATAACTGAAGTTCTGCTGATCCAACCCCAAATGCCAAACATTGGTGACCGACTGCGTCAGACCATGCTGTTTGAAGTTGGCAATCGAAAATTCATCAACCGGAAAAGACTGCCAGGACTCAGTTCCAGGAATGCGACTGTCACCGCCATACTGAGTCACGGCATCTTCGCTGCCATCCTGATGACGATGATCATGCTTGAGCCTGAGGCCATCGGCCGTCTTGCTGATCACCCAGGTGCGGGATCTGTCCTCTCCCACATGCAGCGGAATACGGATCTCGGTTTCTGAGCATTGGCGCACATGCATCACCAACGGCTGGCCCGTGAAACCATCGCCGACACTCCCCCCCTTGATCAGCTCACCACTGTAGGCCTTACCGCATAAATCAGATAATTGCTTAAAAAACTGCTCGGCAGCGGTCAATTCCTGACCCTGTACCGACGTTGTCAACAACAAGGCTGCCATCATCCCCAATCGTTTCATTCTTCTTGTTCCTTCTTGATTAAATGAACGACTATAACGACACACTTTGAAACCAAACTGAATCCCTACAACAAATCGCCACAGCAAGCAAGTCACGAAGTCACAACGAATCATTTCCGAATTTCTTTCACTATTTTACTTGATTAAATTCACACCCTGAGAATAAAAACAGGCTTTCGTTAATTTCATCTGAGGAAATAAGGTTTTTTCGCCTGGCTAAAAATAGGAAGCAATTCATGTTTCAAATAATTAACTATTTCTCAATGTGATCTTAATCTTGGCAATAGTCTAACAATGAATTCATAGTAATGTCTCTGCAGAGTGGGGACAGTTAGATGAAAATTGACAGCCTTAATTATAACCAGTTAAAAGTTTTACTAGCTGTATATAAACATGGCCAAGGAAACTTGGCAGCGGCCGAATTGGGCATATCCAGTTGTGCCGTCACTCGCACACTAAATGCGCTACGTGATGTATTTATGGACTCTTTATTTGTTCGTAAATCAAATGGATTAATTCCTACACAAAAGACCGAAGAATTAATCCCACACGCCAAATTACTAGTAGAGCAATATCAGTTGCTTGAACGGCAACACTCTGTCTTTTCCCCCAGCCAATCCGGCGGTCATTTTGTTATCAGGGCCTATGATGAGTTTGTCTATGCTGTTCATAAAGTCATAAATAATTACATTCTTCCAGAAGCACCCAACTTACGGTTCGATATTCGTACACTCAGCCATGACTGCAGCAATGAGCTCATTGGTGGCGGCGTCGATTTCGTGGTGGTTTACGAAGGTTTTGATGACACTAGGCTCAACTATGAAATCTTCTCTGAGACAGGTGATATCTACATTCTGGCCAGAAAAGATCATCCAATTCTGTCCGAATCCATGTCATTGGAGCAGTTGTCCCACTATCCACTACTGGAAATCGACAACTACAACGACCTGACTTGTCCCTTATTGGTAAATCTATGTCGGGACAATGGCCTGCAAATGGATGTTGCCGGTTACACAGACAGTGTCGCCACTGCAATGCAAATCCTTGCCGAGTCAGACTATATCACTCTCAGCTGCAATCAATTTACTCGCAAGTTTGTCGACATGTTACCTGGTGTCAGTTATCGAAGATTATCTGACAACATGATTGAAAATATAAAAGAAATTCGTAGCGAATACCGTACGGTAGGCAATTACATCCTTTATGGAAACATTAATAATTCCCCGGCTTTCAACTGGGTGAAATCAAAGCTCGTGTATGGATTGGAACGAGAATGGCGTTTGGCTGCGGCCACATAAGAGATAAATCACAAGTGAAACAAGAGGTATCCAATGGAGTTCACATTATTTTGTATTACGGCCTATGCCGCTTATCTGGTTTATAAGAAACCAGAAAAAGAAAAACTGGCAGATAAACTTCTTTTCGGTTGTATCGGAATGAGTTTCTTTATTTGGATCATGATGTCCTGGGGCGTTTTACTTCCTGTCGGTAACTACTAAAGAGTCGTTATGAAAGAGCATATATTCAACAAGTTGGCATCCTTAGCTGCTATTGTCATCATGGCCTTACCTGTGGGTATTGCCTGTTTCTTTTTCGGATTTATCCTGCTGGATAACCCTTGTGCATTTTGCTGGCAAGAACGTACAGCAATGATCTTGGTGGCGCTGACCGCTCTTTATATTGTGCGTTTTGGCCTCAAACCCAAATATATTGCTGCACTGGTCTGGTTGGGGATTTATGGCGCCTTTATGGCATCTGTGCATACCTCATTTAACCTGGCCAGCGATATCGGCCAAGGCTTCTCGCTGAAGATCATGGGCGCCCACACTTACACTTGGGCACTACTGGTCTTTATCGTGGTCCTTGTGGTTGTAGCGCTACTTATGCTGACCCTGGGCAATAAATTCCCCAGCAATGCCTATGGCAAACAGCCACTGGACGCTTTGCCTAAATTCGCCTGCGGTGTATTCCTGGTAGTGATCGCCGGCAATATAGTGCAAGCCTTCACCCAAACCGGCCCACTCCCCTTCGTCGGTCAAGACAGTCCAGGCCGCGTGTCCTTCAACCCCAAGTTCATGAGCTGGGAACTGGATCACTGGCCAACCTATGCTCCCAATGCCCGTGGCGCCTACGCCATCAGCAACCCGGACATGGATACCTGGAACAAGACTCCAGCATTGTTTGCCTCGGCTCCTGAAGCCAGACTACTGAGCCAGACAACACTGCCTGAAGCGATTTCCGGCCGGGTAACCGCCATCGACTACCAACCTGAGAGCCAGATCTATGCGCTGACCACTTCAGACAACTGGGTCTACATCCTGGATAACCAATTCAAACTGCTTACTCAGGCCCAAATCGACGGCATGTATATGCTGCACATTGAAACCTTAAGCGGCGTTAGCTTTACCTCAGCCAATAGCCTGCTGGTAATGGGTTTCAACAAAGCCTGGGCTGAGCTGGTTCTGGATCCTGAGCAAAATTGGGAAATGAACTATCGCCGCTTCAACCAAAGCAGCGACGGCATTGGTGAAACGGCCCGAGGTCAGTTCAGCACTGTCAGAGCCAAGACCAGCTACAGCCTGGCGCTGGGTTACAGCAAGGCGCTGGATCAGTATGTGACCGTCACTACCCGCGATGAACTGAACGAAAACCTGGTGGTATCCCGTTTCGACAAGGGTGACATGACTCTGTCTGCCGAAGCCAATTTCAAAGGACTGGAAGGCAAGGCGCTGCCACAACTGACAGGTATCAGCGTCGATGATGAGCAAGCCTGGCTGCTCAACAATGATGCCAGTGAAGTGCTGCAACTTAACCTGCTCACAGGCGAAGTCTACTCAGGCGTGAAACTGCCTGGTACTGACAACCCACAAGGCTTACTGGTTCGCGACGGTCAACTGCTGACTGTTAGCCAAATCAACGGCCGTAACCAACTGCAAACCTTTGTAATGTAACGCACCTTAGCCCCGGGGGAGTTTCCCCCGGGGTAACGCCGGGAAACCGGCACAATAAAGGCCCTTGGGCCAACAATCATAACGGACTCAAGGTCCAAATTATGGTGAGTGATGACTATGAAAATCAATAGACGCACATTTCTACAGGGGGCCGGAGCCACAGCCGTGCTTTCGTCCCTGTCAGGGTTGACTCCCGGCGTAGCCAATGCCAAAGAGGCGGGAGCCAATTCAGGATTATTAGCCAAGCGCAATGGTAAAGTCGTGTACCATAGCTGTCTGCGTAACTGTGCCGCCCGCTGTCTGCTTAAGTTCCGGGTTCAGGATGGCCGAATGACTTACGTCACCGGCGCCGAGGAACAGGCCAAGACCGGTAAGGCTCCCTGCCTTAAAGGACAAAGCTACGTGCAATACACCTATGCCCCCGACCGTATTCTGCACCCCATGGAGCGGGTCGGTAAGAAGGGTGAAGGCAAATGGCGCCGGATCACCTGGGACGAAGCCTACAGCAAGATTGCCAGCCGCTTTAAGCAGATCATCGACGAGCATGGTTCTGAAGCGATTCTGCCCTACAGCTACTCAGGCAACTATGGTGCCATCGGCATGTCGGCCTCCGGCGAGCGTTTCTGGAACCGTATCGGCTCCTCCATTTTGGAACGTAAGGTATGTACCTACGCCGCCTATGATGGTCTCAAGTCGCTCTACGGCACTTTCCTTGGCCCGGATCCTGAAGATGTAGTACTCAGTGACGTCTATTTGAACTGGGGACACGACGAAGTGGTCTCCAACACCATAGCCATTAAACTTATCAACGAAGCCAGGGATCGCGGTACTAAAATACTGGCGGTCAACCCGCAGCGCACTCCGCTGTGTTCCCAGGCCGATATCTACCTGCAGCCTCGCCCCAGCACAGACGTACAACTGTGTGCCGGTATCATGAAGTATCTGGTAGAAAAAGATCTTATTAATCATAAATTTATTGCCGAGCAAACTGTAGGCTACGACGAGTTACTCAAGCGCCTCGATGAAATCAGCTACGATGAAGTCGAAGCCATTACCGGAGTACCCAGAGCCAAGATGTTCGAGTTTGCCCAGGTGTTGGGTGAAAACGAAAAGACCATGCTGCGTATGGGTTACGGTTTCCAACGTAACTTCAACGGCGCCCGTATGGCCCGCGCGGTTGCCATGCTGCTCGCGGTCACTGGTAACTTCGGTAAACGCGGCAACGGCCTTATCTATGATAACGTTCATGCGGGCGGTGGTTTAAACCAATATCAAGCCAGCGGCAAATATATGCGTCCGAATCCGGATGCCCAGCGCATCAACATGACTGAGCTGGCCAAGGCGTTGCATCCAACTAACCCCACCAGCCACGATAAGCCCAGTAAGTCTATCCACGGGATGATCATCTATAACGGTAACCCTGTGGTTGTCGCACCGGATACCAATGCTGTCATCGAGGGAATGAAGCGCGAAGATCTGTTTGTTGTCGGTCACGACATGGTGATGACTGACTCACTGCAGTATTGCGACATCATAGTCCCGGCCGCCAGCCAGTTTGAAACCGATGATATTGTCGGTGACTACCACGGCTACTATGTGCAGGTATGCCAGAAGGTGATTGAGCCTCTGGGTGAATGTAAGTGTAACTGGACCTTCTTCCGCGAATTGGGTCAGGCAATGGGCTTTGAAGATCCAGCCTTCCAGGCCAGCAACGATGACATCATTCACGAGCTGCTGGATACAGATTCACCTTACTATAAAGGGGTGACTTACGACCGCTTGATGAAAGAGAAATACATCAAACTGGACATTCCTCAACCTGTATTGGCCGACGGTAAATATGAAACTCCAAGCGGCAAGATTGAGTTCAGTTCACAATTGATGGCCGATGCCGGTTTCCACCCAGTACTGGATTGGGGCCTGCCAGAGGATGAGATGGAACCCAAAGAGCGCGAGTTGCCATTCCGCTTGCTATCTTCCGGGGTACCACAGCGGGTTAACAGCTCCTTCTACAACGTGAAATATATCCGCGCCATCCCAGCCTACTACGTCAAAATCAACCCCAAAGATGCCCAGCAATACGGCATTGTCAACAACGACACAGTCAAACTCAGCAACCACAGAGGCGAAGCTAAATTTGTTGCCATGGTCACTACAGGTGTGCCAGAGGGCTCACTGATGACCCCTAAGTGTAACTGGCTCAGACTCAACCCCAACGGTACTGATGGCTGCACCAACTCGTTGACCACAGATAAATTGACCGATATGGGCGGCTGCTCGGCCTACCACTCAACCCGCGTGGCAATGGCCAAAGCCTGAAGGAGATCCTCATGGAAAACAAACATCAACTCGGATTCGTCTTCAGACAGGAAAACTGTGTCGGCTGCCAGGCCTGCACCATAGCCTGCCAGATCCATAACGAACTGCCGGAAGACGTGCGCTTTCGTAAGGTAGACCGTTACGAAGTCAAACGTAACGACGGCATGGTAGACGTGTGGCTCAGCCACTCCTGCATGCATTGCGGCAACCCGGCTTGTCTCATGGTGTGTCCGTCTCAAGCCTATACAGTGCGTGACGATGGCTTGGTGGTACTGGATCGCGAGAAGTGTACCGGCTGTGGCCTGTGTGTCAGTGCCTGCCCTTATGATGCGGTAGTCATGCTGAAAACCGATGGTAAGGCTGCCAAGTGCAACATGTGTATTGAGCTTATCGATCAGGGGCTCAAACCTGCCTGTGTCGACGGTTGTCCGGTCAAGTGTCTGGATACCGACAGAATACAGCAGGTATTGGCCCAGAAACCTTCTGCCAGCAAGCAAGGCGTAGGTTACGGCGACTGCATCACCAAGCCCAATATGGTCATCATCAAGGAGCGACCATGACACACCTCGACCTCGGTCCGGTCGCCAAAGGCTATCAGGCCTTGAAGGGGATGTTGTTTACCCCTTCGAGCCCTGAGTCGCTCAAGCGGCTTATCGACTGGCTGGAACAGGAGCAGCGCTACCCAGAGCTGCTTCAGGAAGCCCAACAATGGCAATCAGAGCCACTGGAACTTGAGTGTGACTTCAACCGTATGTGTATCGGCCCCACCAAATTGCTGGTGCCACCCTATGAATCTGTCTACCGCGATGTCGGTCGACAGCTGAATACGGACCGTACCATGAAAGTCGCCGACTTCTATCAACAGCTGGGACTGGTGATAGATACCAGGTTCAACGAACCGGCGGACTACATAGGCAATGAGCTGGAGTTTCTGTTTTGTGCTGAGGCCCTGCGCCATCAGCAACAAAACGAAGATCCGGCCGCGGCCGATGAGCTGGAACAGTTGGCGCAAGTCTTCCTCGAGCAACATCTTGGCACCTGGTATCAGGCGTTCACTGAAGGGATCTGCCAACATGCACGGCAGGATTTCTGGCGTTGCTATGCCCAGGTGCTGGAAGACTTCCTCACTTCCAGACTGAAGAATTCCGGGGTCGAGACTCCGACTGCAAAGCATCATTAAGATGTTTAAGGATTTGACATGAAAAGTTTGAATGCCTTTATCTCAGGTGCTGTGGCCTTAGTATTCAGCTTACCGCTGCTGGCCGCCGACACTCTGAAACCCGAACCACAACAGTGGCAACCTATACAGGAAGTGGCTATTCAGGGCGATATCCCCGAACTCAGGGGTATGCCGCAACAAGCTCAGTTCCCGGATGCTCTGCCCCCCGTCAATCAAGGGTATCTCGATACTCTGGCGCCGGCCTCCTGGTGGGCCGACCTCCTGAGCTACAGCTTCTTTGGCATGATAGTGCTGCTGGCACTGTTCGTGGCCATCAATGGCAAAGCCAAGCTGAGTCAGGGCTTTTCCGGCAAAAAGGTCGACCGTTGGAGTGGCATGGATGTGTTGGTGCACTGGGTCGGCGCTATCGCCTGCCTGCTGCTGATCATCACAGGCCTTATCATGGTTGCCGGCCGCTTCTGGCTGGAACCCAACATGGGCGCCTCCCACTGGACCGGCTTTATCGGCACTTCGGTAGCCCTGCACGACCTGATGGCCTTCCCCTTCATCCTGGGATGGGCGGTCATGGTGGTCAAATGGGCCGGTAAACAACTGCCGGAAGCCTGTGATATCGGCTGGCTCAAAGTGGTTGGCGGTTACCTGAACTTCGGCCCCTTCAAAGGCAAGCATCCGGATGCCGGTTTTGCCAACGCCGGTGAAAAACTCTGGTTCTGGTGTTTCGCCTTGTTCGGTGCCCTGATGGTCGGCTCGGGTCTGGTGCTCATGTTCCCAAGCCTGGTGGCCACCAAAGACGGTGCCAATTTGGCATTGATCCTCCACCTTGTCAGTGCTTTTGTGCTCGGTGCCTTTACCGTAGTGCATATCTATATGGCCACAGTGATCTCTGAAGGCGGTATGGAATGTATGCTCAGCGGCAAGTGTGACGAAAACTGGGCAAAACAACACCACAACCTCTGGTACAAAAGCCTCTCAAAAGGCAAATAACTCCCACGCCCTCCTCCTGCTCCCGGGGGAGGGCATCCCAAACCTATGATAGCCGCGGCCCTGACGGGTCGGGGATCCCTATACCCAAATGAGGGACAAACAGATGAGAACATCTACCCTATGTTTACTCGGTTGTGCCCTGCCGCTGACAGCAATGGCAGCCGATAATGGCAGCAACAACGATTGGCAAGAGCTCGACCAACGGCTAAAGCGTCTGGAACAGCAACAAGTCAGCTCCAGTGCCCAAAACAGCAGCTTCAGCCTCTATGGTTCACTGCGTCCTACTCTGGTTTACAGCGACAGTGACATCACAGATGAATGGGATGTGGGTGATGCCCTGTCCCGTATCGGCGTCAAGGGCCGCACCGAATTTGCCCCCGGCTGGGCCTTACTGGCTCAAGGTGAATGGAAAATCAATCTCAATGGTGATGGCAGCTTCGGCGATGCCCGGCTGGCATTTGCCGGGGTGGATTCCCCCTATGGTCAGCTCAGCTTCGGCCGCCAACGGCCGGTGCAATACACCCTGGTAGCCGAATATACAGACATATTCAACAACGCCAACAGCCCATTTGCCTACAATCAGGAAAGCCCCTTCTTTGCCGACAATCTGGCGTTGTATCAGTTCAAATTGCAGCACTTTACCCTGATGGCCTCGGCACGCTTCGATGGTGAGGGAGATAACAGCGGCGCCGATGCCATCAACGCCGGTCTGGGCTTTGACTGGCAGGGGTTACATTTGGGGGTCAGCTATCTGGAACAGGACAATTTCGAAGGTGAGCTGAAAACCGGCAAAGATAAGACCAGCGCCGCCGCTGTGGCCTACAGCTTCGACAGCGGCATCTATCTGGCGCTCGCCTACCAGTACAAAGACTATCAATTGACTGGCAGCGAAGACAGGGACGGCAGCACCCTGGATGCCGCGCTGGCGATTCCCCTGTCACAGGACTACAAACTCAAGCTGGGCTACTTCCGTTTCGATGATGGCCTGGAGTCCGATATCAGCTTGGATTATCAGGGCTTCAACACCACCCTGGAATGGAATCCTGCCAGCAATGTGCGCTTGCACCTTGAATATCTGCAGCAAGACAACGAACAACGCGCTACCGACAAGAGCATTGCCTTCGGCATTCGCTACGACTTCGATCTGAATTGGAAAGGCTAACCCTAACCAGACGCCCTCCAGAAGAGGCCGACTCCGGCCTCTTCTATTCAGCGCATATCATGGAGTTAGCAATAAATGGGATTTAAGAAATCACTCGTGGCCTCTATGGTCACTTTAGTCGTCCTTAGCCTGTTGATCTCAAACTGGCTCTCCTATATCCAAATCAAAGAGGCCACCATCGCCGGGGTCAACGACAAGCTCACCAGCGTTACCCGCAATGAGTCCGATAAAGTCGCCACCTGGTTTGGCGCCAAAGCCCAGGCAATGGATCAACTGGCCCGACACTACCACCAAGGGAGCTATCGGGACAGCTACGCCAGCACCGCACGCCTCACCACAGATCTCACCGGGGTCGCCCGCATCTACTTCGGCTTCGATGACGGCAGCGCCTATTCCACAGAGACCAGCGATAAGTGGTTTAACGGCAGAGCGATTGCGGGGAAATACGACCCCAGAACACGCCCCTGGTATCAACAAGGGAAGGCCACCAACCAGCTCGATGTCACCGATATCTATACCGACGATGGTACCGGCAACAAGGTGATCTCCATCTTGAAAAACTTGGGCAATGGCGTGGTTCTGGGCGACATAGAACTCACCTATCTTCATAAGGTTGTTAGCGCGATAGACTATCCGGGCGCGGTAGCCCTTATCACGGATCAGACAGGTAAAGTGCTGGCTTCGGAGTCCCCCCAATTGGTGACCGGCAGCCACTTTAGCGATTTTGGCCTCCCCCAGGTGGAGCAGAAGCTGCTTGGCAATGATGAGATGATGCAGGAATACCGTATTGATGGCGTCGATAAGCTCGCATTCTCTAAAGCAATTCCCTTGGTCAACGGCAAACAGTGGTATCTGCTCATCAGCGTGGATAAGTCGGGCGCCTATGCGGTGGTGGATCAGGCTCTGAAAAACGCCATAATCTCTTCTGCCATCATGTTGCTGTGTGCCATTACTATCTTGCTCGGGGTACTATCTCTGCTTTATCGCCCTATCTTGTCCCTCAAGGTTATGGTCACCGAGTTATCGAAAGGCAATGGCGATCTCACCAAACGGCTCAAGATACACAACCAAGATGATCTGGGGCAAATTTCCCAGGGGATCAATCAGTTTATCGCTAACCTGCAAGCCATGATGCAGGAAGTCATGCAGGCCTCGACACACATCTCAGGTGGCGTTGAACGGCTCAACACAGAAACCGAGACCAATCGCCAGATATTGTCGGCGCACACCAGAGAAACGGAACAAATTGTCGCCGCAGTGGAAGAGATGAGCGCCACAGCCAACGATGTCGCCCAAAATGGCAGCACAACCGCTTCCTTTACTCAGTTGACCAACGAACAGGCTCTGGCATCTAAACTAGTGGTTGCCGAGGCGACCGAAACGGTCAATCGCCTGGTCAGGGAAGTTGAGCATACCGCAAACCAGATAGGTCAAATCGACCGGGATACCACCAATATCACTCAGGTGTTGAAGGTCATCGGCGATATCGCGGATCAGACCAACCTACTGGCGCTCAACGCAGCCATTGAGGCGGCGCGAGCCGGTGAGCAGGGACGAGGGTTCGCCGTGGTGGCCGACGAAGTAAGGGCTCTGGCGGCGCGCACCCAGGACAGCACCGCAGAAATTGAGGTAACGCTGAACAATCTCAGAGAGGCATCCAATAGTGCGATCCACTCGATGGAGAAAACCAAACAAACCTGCCTGAAAACAGCTAAAACCACAGAGAGAGTCGCTACAGACCTCGATACCATAGGCGGGTCGGTCAATCAGATTAACGACCTCAATACTCAGATAGCCACCGCCGCCGAAGAGCAAAGCTCGGTCTCGGCAGAGATTACCCGTAACATGAGCGCTATCTGCGAAATGGCCAACGAGCTGGCTCGCAGCGGTGAAGCCAGCCGTAACGAAACCGCCAACCTGGCCACCGCCAACCAACAGCTGGAACAGATTGTGGGGCAATTTAAACTCAGTTAAACAAGTAGATCACGGGGGCTTACACCCGAAGCCCCCTTTCCCAACGGCAACTGAGACAAACCCTTAAACAAGGTTTAGTATAAAACCGGCTTAAGGGTACTCGTTTAGTCAAACCAACGCTTCAGCGTCTGATCAGCTTCCTGTTTCACCTCGGCGTTCACATAAAGACTCACCATGGCAAGTGCCGCCGCCAAAGCACCGAGATCATCACTGAAACCCACCAAGGGGGTCAGATCCGGAATGGCATCCAAAGGAGTAATAAAATAGGCCAAGGCACCAAATATTGCGGCTTTGGCCCATTTTGGGGTATCTGGCCTCTGGGCGGCGTAGTATAGCCAGAGCGCCTTCTGGACGACTTCCCGACCAGCCTGCTTGGCGTAATCCTTGAGCTTGGCCCAAAAACCACTGTCGCTGTATTGCTCTTGTTCCATCTCACTCTCCACAACCAATAAAGAGGACAGTATTCAACCCTGACCTGGCTAACGTCAAGCATCACTCAAAAGAGTCATTATTGGAATAATCAACCCACTTATTTACCTTTGTGCAACAACCATGATCGGCTGAATGTTGATGCAATAAAAGTAGATAAGAACCCAACAATAACATTCCATAACACATAAAAATTTAATTCAGATAATTACCATCTCATTAATTATCTACAGCAAATATAACTATAAGGTGTAAATTTTTAATACAAGCTATTAAAAACAATAATTTTTTAAATCACCCAGATACATTCCTTAACAACTAATTAGAATTATGACTTGGCTCATACTTTTATTTTTTGCCCAGATATAAACTCGCCATTAAGTTATCACCAGTGCTTTTCTCTAGACGTAACGGAGCAGTATATGAAGAGAAAGTCTAAAATCATGGCGCATATAAGGCGCACCCGACATATCATGATGCCGACCCATCGTGATTATTTTGACCACGCTTTCTTTTTCCCTGCCACAGCCCTCTCCAACTAATGGAGATAGGCTGCTCCGCGCATCCATCTCCTTAGTATCCCCAATACATACAATTAGTTGCTTTTACTCGGCCGGTAATATCCTGCACGCGTATTGGTAAGGCTTTCTTATACCTTATTCTCTGGCGAAGCATTCGTCATGGTATCTCTACGCCTTACTTAAATATCGCTGCTTGAATATATCAGCCCAGGGCTGACTTTATCTAAATTTTAATATTGGAATTTATTTTCCGATACGAGCCCTGCTGACTTTTTTAAACAAGGTTATTTTATGAAATCATTAAAAATTGCAGCAAGTTTATCTGTTCGTTCTTGTTTTGATACTGAAAGAGAAGTTGTCAACGTATTAACTACCGATTTTTGCGATATTGGTGCCGTGGTTGTTTCAGTAACAGACGTTAATAACGGCATAGTCGACAAAATCAACAATACAGGCCTAAAGCTACCCATTTTCGTCGCCGTATGTTGTGAAGAAACCTTCCCAGATGATATCTGCTCTGCCATTACCGGCGTATTCGAGCTGTGCGCCAGCAGCAGTACCGCGTTTTACGGCAAACAGGTAGAAACTGCACTCAATAAATATGAGCAAGCGCTGTTGCCACCTTTCTTCGGCACGCTGAAAAAGTATGTCGATATGGGTAACTCCACCTTTGCTTGCCCAGGACACCAAGGCGGCCAGTTTTTCCGCAAGCACCCGGTTGGCCGCCAGTTTTTTGATTTTTTTGGTGAAACAGTATTTCGCGCCGACATGTGTAACGCCGACGTCAGACTGGGCGACCTGTTGATCCACGAAGGTGCCCCCTGTGATGCCCAGAAGCATGCCGCCAAGGTATTCAATGCCGACAAGACTTACTTTGTCCTCAACGGCACTTCGGCCTCCAACAAGGTGGTGTGTAATGCCCTATTGACCAAGGGCGATCTGGTACTGTTTGACCGCAACAACCATAAGTCAAACCACCACGGCGCGCTGATCCAGGCCGGAGCTACCCCGGTTTATCTGGAAACCGCCCGTAACCCCTTCGGCTTTATCGGCGGTATCGATGCCCATTGTTTCAGCGAAAGCTATCTGCGCGAAGAAGTGCGCAAGGTTGACCCCAGCCGTGCCGATGCCAAGCGCCCCTTCCGCCTGGCGGTGATCCAGCTGGGTACCTACGACGGCACCATATATAACGCCCGTCAGGTCGTGGACAAGATAGGTCACCTGTGTGACTACATATTGTTTGACTCCGCCTGGGTGGGCTATGAGCAGTTTATCCCCATGATGAACGACTGCTCACCGCTGTTGCTGGAGCTGAGCGCAGAAGATCCGGGGATCCTGGTGACCCAGTCGGTACACAAACAGCAGGCCGGTTTCTCACAAACCTCGCAAATCCACAAGAAAGACAGCCATATCAAAGGCCAGGACAGATACTGCAACCATAAACGTTTCAACAACGCCTTTATGTTGCACGCCTCCACCAGCCCCTTCTACCCGTTGTTTGCCGCACTGGATGTCAACGCCAAGATGCACGAAGGCGCCAGTGGCCGCTTCCTGTGGCGTGAGGCGGTGAAAGCCGGTATCGAAGCCCGTAAACTGCTGCTGAAAAAGTGCAAATATATCAAGCCATTCATTCCGCCAATGATAGAAGGTACCCCGTGGCAGGCTCATGAAACCGAACAGATGGCCGATGACCTGCGCTTCTTCGAATTCGAACCCGGTCAGAAATGGCATGCCTTCGAGGGATATGAGAAAGGCCAATACTTCGTCGACCCTTGTAAGTTCCTGCTGACGACTCCGGGTATCGATGCCGAAACCGGCAAGTACACCAACTTCGGTATTCCGGCGACGATTCTGGCCAACTTCCTGCGTGAAAATAACATCATTCCGGAGAAGTGCGACCTCAACTCGATTCTGTTCCTGATCACCCCGGCCGAAAACATGGCCAAGATGCAGCATCTGGTATCTCAGATTGCCCGCTTCGAGAAGCTGGTCGATGAAGATGCGCCGCTGTCTGAAGTGCTGCCCAATGTCTACAACGCCAACAAGGAACGCTATCAGGGTTACACCATACGCCAGCTGTGTCAGGAGATGCATGACCTCTATGTCAGTCATGACGTAAAACAGCTGCAAAAAGAGATGTTCCGTCAGGCTCACTTCCCCAAAGCCATGATGAACCCACAGGAAGCCAACATAGAGTTTATCCGCGGCAATGTGGAGCTGGTGCCCCTGTCACAGGTGGAAGGTCGCATCGCGGCTGAAGGCGCCCTGCCTTATCCACCGGGAGTGCTCTGTGTGGTTCCCGGCGAGATTTGGGGCGGCGCAGTTCAACGTTACTTCCTCGCCCTGGAAGAAGGGATCAATCTGCTGCCGGGTTTCTCACCTGAGCTGCAGGGCGTGTATCTGGAACAAACCCCTGAAGGCCGGCAACAGGCCATGGGCTATGTCCTGAAAGCTTAACCATAAGCGGCGGGGCATGGCGCCCCGCCACCTGGCAACATGACTTAGGTAAATAATTATGAGCAAAGCAAATAATAAAATTGGCGTGGTTCAGTTAACCATACTCACCATAGTGAACATGATGGGCTCAGGTATCATTATGCTGCCAACCCAGCTGGCTCAGGTGGGAACGATTTCAATTCTGTCCTGGTTGGTGACAGCGGCGGGTTCAACGGCATTGGCCTACGCCTTTGCCAAGTGCGGTATGTTCAGCAAAAAATCCGGTGGTATGGGCGGTTATGCCGAGTATGCCTTCGGTCGCAGTGGCAACTTTATGGCCAACTATACCTATGCGGTATCTCTGTTGATCGCCAACGTGGCCATCGCGATTTCCGCTGTGGGTTATGGTGCCGTGCTGTTCGGTGTCGAACTCAGCCCCATAGCCATCTGTCTGTCCACCATAGGTGTGCTCTGGTTGGCCACTGTGGCTAACTTCGGTGGCGCCCGCATCACAGGTCAGGTATCCAGTATCACAGTGTGGGGGATTATCATTCCGGTTATCGGGGTGTCCATCATAGGTTGGTACTGGTTCGACTTAGACCTGTACAAGGCGGCCTGGAACCCCCACGACATGCCATTCTTCAAGGCTCTGGGTGGCTCAATCGCCATGACACTGTGGGCCTTCCTGGGATTGGAATCTGCCTGCGCCAACGCTGAAGCAGTAGAGAACCCAGAGAAAAACGTGCCTATCGCGGTAATGGGCGGCACCATAGGTGCAGCGGTTATCTATATCATCTCTACCAATGTGATCGCCGGTATTGTGCCCAACGGTGAGCTGGCGCTGTCCAATGCACCTTTCGGTCTGGCCTTCGCGCAGATGTTCAACCCCACTATCGGTTCCATTGTCATGGCCTGCGCCATCATCTCTTGTACCGGCTCCCTGCTGGGTTGGCAGTTCACCATCGCCCAGGTGTTCAAGTCATCTGCCGATGAAGGTTTCTTCCCTAAAGCCTTCTCCAAAGTGACCAAGAAAGACGCCCCGGTTGTCGGCATGCTGATCATAGTCTCTATACAAACCGTACTGTCACTGATGACCATCAGCCCCTCACTGAGCAAACAGTTTGAGGCGCTGGTTAACCTGGCCGTGGTCACCAACATCATCCCTTATATCCTTTCCATGGCTGCTCTGGGTGTGATGCAAAAGCAATTGAATATCCCTGTAAAACAAGCCCGAATTGCCAACTTTATGGCCGTAATTGGTGCCCTGTACAGCTTCTATGCCCTCTATAGCTCAGGGGAAACCGCTGTGATGCTGGGGTCTATTGCCACCTTCTTCGGTTGGACCCTGTTCGGCGTCATTTCCAACAAAAATGCCAAACAGCAATTGAAACACGCTTAAGGCGTACGGGCGCGCACTCCCCGGCGTGCGCGCCACCCAAAAGTTAAATCAATAACAATATTGGATGAGGTGGACTATGAACAAGACAATACTGGCGCTGGCAATCCCTGCGCTGCTGCTCTGCGGCTCAGCCCAGGCAATCGAGCTGTACAAGGATGACAGCAACAGCTTTGGCATCAGCGGCTGGCTGGGTTTCGCCGCCTACAATGATGGCCACGAGACCTCAGTGATTGACGACACATCAAGAATACGTTTGAGCTTCGAGCGCAAAGAACGCAATGGCTGGACCGCCTATGCCGTCACCGAATGGGGCATCAACATGGTCACCAGTGATGACAATCTGGTGCTACAGGGCGGCAGACTGGCTGCCGAGAAAACCGATGACTTCCTCAACAACCGCCTGGGTTATGTCGGTCTGTCCCACGATACCTGGGGTAGCCTAACCTTCGGGAAACAGTGGGGCGCCTATTATGACGTGGCCGGGACCACAGACTTACCCAATGTCGTGGCCGGTTATGCCGTCGGTGCTTACACCTTCGGTGATGGTGGTCTGACAGGGACCGGGCGCGCCGATGCCGCATTCCAGTACCGCAATGACTTTGGCCCGCTGCATCTGGCACTGCAATACGCCGCCAAGCAAGATGGTGAGGTCTCGGTACAGGACAGCAACGGCGAACCACTGGCCAACTCTGAACTGGACTTTGATTCCAGCTACGGTGCCAGCCTGACCTACAGCGTCACCGACAAGTTCAAGCTGCTGGCCGGCTTCAACCGTGGTGATATCGACGGCCACCTGGAAGGCACTGAACTCAAGGTGACCAACCAGATAATAGGCTTAGGTGCCATGTATGGTGACTATTATCACTATGCACCCAACCGTGAAGCCAGCGGTTTGTATGTGGGTTTCAACGCCCACAAGAGTGACAACAACGAACTGGTTGGCGGTGAACTTTACGACGCCACCGGCGCCGAGCTGATGGTTGCCTACCAATACGACAACGGCTTTGTGCCCATCGCCATGTTGAGCTACCTGGATCTGGATACAGATCAACACAGCGCCATTCAAGGGAACTGGCGTCGCCAATTTGCCATGCTGGGTCTGCACTACAGATACAGCAGAGACACAGTGATGTTCTTTGAGGCCAAGCTGGACTTCAGCGACATGGATGACCCGGCCGAAGATGCCGCCCAGGACAATAACTTCGCCGTGGGGATCAACTACTTCTTTTAACTGAACTTCTATAGCGGCACACTCCCGCTCCATTGCTGGCAACCTCCTTTTGCCAGGCACGCTCGGCCACCCTGAACCCACTTCCTTCCAGGGTGGTCTTTTTTATTTGCAACAGCCTAAATTACCGCGCGTTCCGACCGGCTCCGACCAAGAATTCCAAGCGACTGACATCATGGCGCACTTCTGGAAAGCTTAAGCCTAAACCGTTAGGATACTTGCCATCCCGCGGCTTCAGTGGACGCAGCCGCGCCACCGCAAAAAAAGTAGCCAAAGTTATGCCCGCCAAACCATTACTCGCTTACTACCAGGATTGCTATAAGGAAGATTGTGTCGATCTTAATCTGTGGCACCTTGGCAAACTAAACCAGGAAGACAGGCTGTTTATTGAGGGCGAGGACTCGCTGCTTTCGGGTTTCCTGCCAAGACAGCCAATCGCCCATGAAGCCGGGGCGCAACTCCTGCCTAGAATCGCCATGTACCAACGCGAGCGCCAACTGCTTTATGTTTCCCATTTTGTGGTCGGCCAATTAAAGGAAGAGGGGCAGACACGCACTGTACTCAGCCCTCTGGTTTTTAAAGATGCCCAGTTGGAAGAGGATAACGGCAGCTTCTATGTTTCCCTCAAAGAGGGGGCACTGCAGATTAACGAACCCTTGCTGCGGCTGTTACTGCCGGAAGACACTATGGAAGCCGGCTTGGATGGGATCTTCGCTCCCGAGCGCCCCGACAGCTGGACCTCGCTGTTGAGCCAGAGCCACCAGAACATAGATGCCCTGGGGCTGCTGGGATTTCCCAAACTGACAGGCTATGACAGCCTCGCCCGCCTGACCCGCAAACGTAAGTTAACTCTGGTGCCGGCATCGGCACTGGTGTTTCTGAAACGCCCCAGCGCCAGCCGCGGTATTCTGCATGAGATCTCTGCCATGATGAATGCGGCCGAACTCTCGGCGCCGCTGCAGAATCTGATGGGAGCACAACTGCCCCCCAAGACCGAAGCCAAGCGCCAGCTCAAAAGCCAGTACCTGCCCTGCCTCCTGTCCCGGGCACAGCAGCAAGTGCTGGAAATAGGCGCCGGCCACAGTCTTGGCTGCGTTGTCGGGCCGCCGGGAACCGGCAAGAGCTATACCATAGCCGCCGTCGCGACCGAGCATATGGCCCGGGGCGAGTCTGTGCTGATCGTCGCCAACAACGAGCATGCACTCGATGTTATCAACGACAAGCTTGAGAGCCAGTTCGGGCTCAAGGACATCAGCTTGCGGGCGGGACAAAAGGCCTTCCTGAAACAGCTTAAGGATTATCTCAGCAATCTGCTGGACGGCTATCATTCCCCTGAGTTTACCCCGCCGAGGCAGTTGGAAAGCCAGCTCAATATATTGAACCGGCAACTGGACAACTCAGAACGCCGGCTGCTGCGATTTTTACGTCGCGCCATTCGCCGCGGTCAAAGGCTGCACAAACTGGAACGCTCACAGCGGCGCTGGTTGTTACAGCTCTATCTTGCTCTGTTTGGCCACAACATGGAGAACCTGAGCCAACATTGGAACACCCTGGATGAGTTGAACGATAGCCTGACAACCAAAGAGGCGCTGGCAGCCAAGTTGCTGCAAAATGTCAAAGCCAGTCGGGTCGCCGATTTGCTGAACAACCACAGACAACAGCTGCAAACTTTCAATCAGGCGATTCGTTCCCGCACCTCACAGCGGCAGTTTGCACTGTTCGATACCTTGGATTACCAGGTGTTGCAGCAGGCATTTCCCATCTGGCTGGTGAGCCTCAATACCCTACACAAGGTATTGCCATTGCAGCGGGAACTATTCGATCTGGTTATCTTCGATGAAGCCAGCCAGAGCAATATCACCAGCGCCTTACCGGCGCTGTTTCGGGCCAAACGGGCACTGGTGGTCGGCGATGGCAAGCAGCTCAGGCATATCTCCTTCCTGTCCCGCAGCAAAGAGCTGGCGTTGCAACAACTGCATGGCGTTTCCACAGCGCAACCCGGCATCTGCAGCTATCGCGATAAATCAATTTTGGATCTGGTGGCCGAGCAGATAGCCTCCCAGCAGCAGGTCGCCTTTCTCGATGAACACTTTCGCAGCGCTCCCGAGCTTATCAGCTTCAGCAACTCGCAGTTTTATCAGCAGCGGCTGCGGATAATGCAGCACAGACCCTGTACCAGCAGCGGCCATCTGCATCTGCACTCAGTGATGGGCGAGCGCAGTGAACAGGGAGTCAACCAGGCTGAAATCAGTGCACTGTGCAACCTGATAAGGCAGCAGATAGACACCTGCGAGCAAGCGGGAATGACCAAGTCGCTGGGAGTGTTATCGCCTTTTAGGGCTCAGGCCGATGCGCTGGCCGATGCTTTGTTCAAACAGTTTTCCGCCACCGAACTGGAAAAGTATCGCCTGCGGGCCGACACCCCCTTTGGTTTTCAGGGGGAGGAGCGCGACATCATGTATCTCTCCTTCGCCGTTGACCCACAGAGCAAGAGAGCCGCGGTATACCTCAACCGTGAAGATGTGTTCAATGTGGCCATCACCCGCGCCCGGGAACAACAGCACCTGTTTGTTTCGGTAGCGGCCCAAGAACTGCCGAGTCATTCCTTACTGCGCCGTTATCTGGAATCCAGCCGTCAATTCAATGCTCGGCACAGGCAAAATGATCACCTTGATAAGTTTCAGCGCCAGCTCTGTGACGCCTTGGCCGGGCACAATATCGAAACCTGGCCAGGCTATGAGCTAGCCGGCACAGAGGTGGATATCCTCTGCCGCTGGCAGGGCGAGTATCTGGCGCTGGATCTCATCGGCTTTCCCGGCCCCTGGATGGACTTTTTTGAACTGGACACATACAAGATACTGCAGCGGGCCAAGGTGCCCATGTTGCCCATCAGCTATGGACTCTGGTTGAAGAATCCCGGTGCCTGTATCGAACGTATTCGCACTAAGCTTGGCCAGGTAAGGACCTTATCCGGCGCAGAGACTTAGGGATAGCCTCTGAGAAGTGTTGGAGGGAGCGCGGCCCCTTGGCTCAGCGCTCCTGCTTTCCATTTTAGTGATAATGGATAGCGCTTGAGTTCTTACTTGGGTTTCTTACCCTGACTTTTGCCCTGATTTTTACCCTGAGCATGGCTTTGTGCATGGCCAAAGACAGGCCTGGCTCCGGGTCTGGCTTTGCCACTGCCGGGCTTGGAGCCTTTAGCTGTTGTCGGTTTGCCTGTTGTGTGGTCGCCGCCCTTGCCTTTTCCGGCCTTGTTACCGCCTTTGGCCCCTTCAGTGGACTTACCCTTTGCGGCTTTGCCGCTGCGCTCTGCAAACTGATTGTCGCTGAAACGGGTGAGTCCCTGGCGGCCCTTGTCGGCCCCCTTGCGGTTATGCTTACCGGCCCAGGCTTCGGCGCGGCCTTCCGGGGGCACCAGATGCTGTGGCCCGGTGCCGATAAGATGCTGTTTCCCCATGGCGATAAGCGCCTCGCGGATCAGCGGCCAACCTGCGCTGTCGTGATAGCGCAGCAAGGCCTTGTGCAGTCGCCGCTGACGCCCCTTCTTGGCCACCGGCACCTGTTCGCTGCTGTGTTTGACGTTTTTCAACGAGTTCAGCTCTGTGTGGTAGATGGTCGTGGCATTAGCCATAGGCGATGGGTAGAAGTTCTGCACCTGATCCAGCTTAAACTTACGCTCTTTGAGCCACAGCGCCAGGTTGAGCATGTCCTCGTCCGTGGTGCCCGGGTGAGCGGAAATAAAATAGGGGATCAGATACTGCTGCTTACCCGCTTCGGCCGAGTATTGGTCGAACAGCTCCTTGAACTTGTCGTAGGTGCCCATACCTGGCTTCATCATCTTGGATAAAGGCCCCTCTTCGGTATGTTCCGGCGCTATCTTGAGATAGCCACCCACATGGTGCTTGGCCAGCTCTTTAACGTAACGCGGATCTTCAATCGCCAGGTCATACCGCACGCCGGAGGCGATCAGCACCTTCTTGATCCCGGGAACATCCCGGGCGGCGCGGTACAGATCTATGGTGTGCTGATGATCTGTGTCCAAATGGCCACAGATGCCGGGAAAGACACAGGATAAGCGCCGACAGGTCTTTTCGGCCTTTTCGCTCTTGCAGCCGAGACGATACATGTTGGCCGTTGGGCCGCCGAGATCGGAAATCACCCCGGTAAAGCCGGGCACTTTCTGCTGTATATCTTTAATTTCTTTGATAATGGATTCTTTCGAGCGGCTCTGGATAATCCGCCCTTCATGCTCGGTTATCGAGCAAAATGAGCAGCCACCGAAACAGCCTCGCATGATATTGATTGAGGTCTTGATCATGTCGTAGGCCGGGATCTTGGCCTTGCCGTAAACCGGGTGTGGCACCCTGGCGTAAGGCAAGTCGAATACCGCATCCATCTCATCTGTGTTGAGCGGCCAGGCCGGTGGGTTGACCCAAACACCACGGTCGCCGTGGGGCTGGAACAGGGCTCTGGCACAACCTGGGTTCTGCTCCTGATGCAAAATCCTCGATGCATGGGCGTACAGGTATCTGTCTTCACTCACCCGCTCGAAGGCCGGCAGCAACACATAGGTCTGCTCCCAGGGTCTTGGCTTGGGTGGCTGCACACTGATGGGCTTGGGAGCATCGTTGTCGAAGATCTTCTTGTCGGATGGCCCGGACAAGTTCTGGCAGCCGACATCATCGGCGCCATAGGGATTGGGGATGGGGTCAATTTTATGCAACTGATCTATCTTGCGCGAGTCCATGCCGCGCCATTCTGGCAGTGGCTCTTTTCGGATAACCGCTGTGCCACGGATATTCTGCATCTGCGCCATGGTTTCACCCTTGGCGAGACGGTGCGCCACTTCCACCAGCGGCCGCTCGGCATTGCCGTAGATCAGGATATCGGCCTTGGCATCAAAAATCACACTGCGGCGCACTTTGTCGGACCAATAGTCATAGTGGGCAATCCGCCGCAGGCTGGCCTCGATACCGCCTATGACCACGGGCACCTCTTTAAAGGCTTCCTTACAGCGTTGGGTATATACAGTCACGGCGCGATCCGGGCGCTTGCCGCCTTCATTGCCTGCGGTATAGGCATCGTCGTGGCGCAGTTTACGATCGGCTGTATAACGGTTGATCATCGAATCCATATTGCCGGCAGTGACCCCGAAAAACAGATTCGGCTTACCCAGGCTCATAAAGGCCTCTTTGCTGGACCAATCCGGCTGCGAGATGATCCCCACTCTGAATCCCTGCGCTTCCAGCAAACGGCCAATCACCGCCATGCCGAAACTGGGGTGATCCACATAGGCATCACCGGTCACCAGGATCACATCACAGCTGTCCCATCCCAGTTGTTCCATCTCCTTACGGGACATGGGCAGAAAGGGGGCCGTGCCGTAACACTCGGCCCAATACTTGGGATACTGAAATAAGCTGGATTCGACTTGCATTTGAGACTGACCATCAGAGGATTCGACACACGGCAGCCACGCTGCCTCAGGGCCGCGGAGTATAACAGGCTAGCCGGGTTAAGTGTGACTGATTTTTCACCAACTGCCGACTATTTGTACCCCTTGCTTGTGCCTGCAAGCCAAGGCCCTACTTAGATTGTGGCTTCTCTCGGGTTCAGAGCAGCAAGCGCCCCACATACTGCCAGAGATTAAACAGCGCCAGCACAAGTATGCTTATCCAGGTGAACAAGGTGCCGAGGAATCGGCCCGGGTGGTAACCGCCCTTACCCTGGGTCAGACCTATGGCATGCAGCAATCTGGCCACCAGCCAAATCGTCCCCAGTAGATGTAACCAAACGCCGGCCATGCCGTTGGCCTCGGCCAGCACCAAAAGCAGCAAGGCTATCGGGGCATTTTCCAGCAGGTTGCCGTGTACCCGGTTGGCCAGATACAGTGCATCGTTACCACCATCGCCCAGGCCTATCTTGTAAGCACGGCGCAGCCCTACCACCCGGTAGGCCAAAACCAAGACCAAAAGCCCCGTCAGAGCGGCATAAAAACCCGATATAAACAATGACATAATTTCAAACTCTCCTTTTTAACCTTCTCTATTCAGCCCCTATTGGCCCCACAAAATCCAGGTGCGCACACCAACCTTAACGCAACAAGCTTGCACTTAGGCTCACATAAAGGAAATAATTTTTAAAATGTCATTAACCGGATTCACTACCCTTGCTGTAGAATCCGCGCGGGCCAAAAGCCGTCCATCCAATCAAGGGCACAGTGGGAAACCGAGTGGATAATCAAGAATTCATTGAAAAGCGCCGTTTTATCATCAAGTTGGGTAAGGCTCTGCATAAGTTCGGCACCCCGGCTTATCGGCTCGAAACCCACTTGCAGACAGTGGCCAAGACGCTCGGCATCGAAGGCTATTTTCTGATCTCCCCCACTTCGATGACCTTTGTGCTGCAGCACGACACAGATCAGGAATACAACCATGTTGCCAGGGTCAAACCCGGCGAGCTGGATCTGGGGTCGCTGGCCCGCACCGACGCCCTGGTGCAGGAACTGAGCCTGGGGCAACGCAGCCTGAGTGAAGCGCTGGAACGGCTGGATGAGATAGCCAACAAGCCCAATCCCTATGGCCCAATGTTAACCCTGGGCGCCTTTGGCACCTCGGCCGCCGCCTTTGCCATGCTGATGGGCAGCAGCTGGAATGATGTGTTCTGGTCGGCCTTGATAGGCATGCTGGTCTATGGCTTGGTATTCAGCGCCGAGCGCTCGCGAAGGATGGCCGAACTGCTGGAACCCCTGGCCGCCATGCTGGCCGGTTTTGCCGCCTGTGGCCTGGCGCAACTGGATGCCGGGCTGAATATCCCTGTGGTGGTGCTGTCGGGGATTATCGTCTTTATTCCCGGCCTGGCACTGACCCTGGGCCTGGCCGAACTGGCGGCAAGGGATCTTATGTCAGGCACCATGAGGATCATGGATGCGGTAATGCTGCTGTTCAAGCTCTACTTCGGTGCCGTACTCGGCGTGGCAATAGGCAATGCCCTGTTCGGAGAATCCCTCTATATCGAACCCATACCACTGCCTCGCTGGGCCATCTGGTCGGCGGTGCCCATCCTCTCCATGGCGCTGGTATTTATCTTCAAGGCCAGGCTCAAAGATGCCCCCTGGGGCGTACTGGCGGGTATTGTGGCCTTCTTCTCTGCCATGTTCGGCGGCCTCTATCTGGGGGATTCTCTGGGGATCTTCTTCGGCGCCCTGGCCGTGGGTATTTACGCCAACCTGTTTGCCCGCTGGATGAAGGCACCGGCCTCCATCGCCCTGCTGCAAGGGATAGTCATCCTGGTACCTGGCTCCAAGACCTATATCGGCCTCAATGTGCTTATCTCGGGTGAAACCATGTTGAACCAGTCGCATCTGGGGTCGCAGATCTTTCTGATATTCATGTCGCTGATCGCCGGGCTCATCTTCTCCAACGTGGTGGTGCCGCCGAGAAATACTCTCTAAATGCAGCTGCCGTGGGCATTAGCGCCGGGGAAAGATAGTTTATTACAAGCTAAATCATTACTTTATTTCGCCAGCCTTCTTGACTAACCGCCTATTCGGTTGTGTTATTGAAGTGTGAATATCAGCCCGATATTCACTACCGAGAGGGGCAGTCTATGGCAATAAGCCGCAGTGTCTTGCTTCTGGCAACCCTGTTTGCCAGCCTCTCCGTTTTGGCCGAAACCGGCACCGCAGGCAATGGCACCACCTCGTCTTCCCAAGGCCAAAATCCACTCCCTGAGCGGTTCAAGGTTGGCAATATTGTGGTGGTCAGCAACCCGATTTTCGACGAGTCAGCCAAGAATGCCATCTTCCTGCACAATTGGGCCAACACCTTGCATATCAATACCCGGGAATCGGTGATCCTCAATCGCCTCAGTATTCAGGAAGGGCAGGAAGTGACCCCAAGGCAGTTGGAAGAAGCGCAGCGAATTCTCAGGCGTGAGCCCTATCTCAGAGACGCCAAGATCTCTGTGGTCAAGGCCGACCCCAGCGCCGATCAACAGCCTGATGGTGAAACCTTGCTGGTAGAAACCTGGGATCAATGGTCGCTGCTGCCCACCATCAGCCTGGGACGCAGCGGCGGCAACAACAGCTTCTCTGTCGGGTTGAAAGACGACAATATTCTGGGTCTGGGGATCCGCACCCGTTTGAAGTACCAATCCGACGAGGACAGAACCGGCTACAAGGTGGCATTCGAAATGCCGCTGAACATAATCAAAAACGCCACTGTAGCGGCCAACTTCTATGACAACAGCGATGGTCAGGCCAAACAGCTGTATTTTGACAAGCCTTTCTATACCCTTGACGACACCCGCGCCTACGGCGCCGAGTATCTGGATGAAGACAGAATCGACACCATTCGCCAAAACGGCCTCGACATCAACGAATTCAATGAAGAGCTCCGCTATCGCAACCTCTACTGGGGCTTTATGTTCGCCAAAGAAAACCAGAGCCGGCAAAGATTACGCCTTGGAGTTACTCAGGATAAGCACAGCTTTTACGCCCTGCCTCAATACCCGCAGCAGCCCTTGCCTCAGGACAGAGACTTTCTCTACCCCTGGGTAGAATGGGAATACTTGCAGGATGATTTTCGGGTACTGACCAATATTCACCTGGTCAACTATAACGAAGACTTCAACCTCGGCTGGCATCACAGCGTTAAATTGGGGCTGGAAACCAAAGACAGTGATAGCCTGGGTTATCACCTCAACTGGCGCAGCAGTCGCGGCTATTTTGAAGGCAAGGAGCTGCTGTTGCTGGCATTTGGCGGTGAAGCCACCCTGGCCACCCGGCAACGGGACTTTTATCAAGTGAATGTTGCCGCCGAGTATTTCTATAAGTTCACCCCCAAGTGGACCGCCTACTCCAAGGTGCGGCTATCCAACTCCAACAACAACTATATCGACCGTCCCTTTGCGCTGGGGGATGAAACCGGCATTCGCGGTTATCCCAACGACTACCAGCACGGTGATAATCAATGGCTGCTGACCGGCGAAATCCGCTATTACCCCAATATCAACCTCTACCAACTGGCAGAATTGGGCTGGGCCGCCTTTATCGATGTCGGTCAGGCCTTTGGTGGTGCCATGGCCAATGACAACGAAGTCTCAGGCCCCATAGGCTCAGTCGGTATAGGTGCCAGAGTCTACTCTTCCCGCTCCAGTTATGGTCATGTCGCCCACATAGATTTCAGCGTGCCCTTTACCCGGGGCGATGAAGTGGACGGCTGGGAATGGCGCTTTCAAGTGAAGCAGAGTTTCTAGGCTGACTTTGCCCACCTCAGGGTAGTGTTCATAAATCTGTGTCATTTGAGTAATATACACCCAAAAGGATATTCAAATGACCAAACCTACATTCGACATGGAAGCCGCCATTG
>NZ_JBKORF010000004.1:0-3631 GCF_047314685.1 Shewanella sp. BJSY2023SW001 | reverse complement strand
AGGATATGAGGACATTGTGGATGCTTGCAGTCAGGCTTGGAACGACTGCGTCAGCAGTACAAAGCGAGTGATAAAGATGTGCACCAGAGACTGGGTGAAAGTGACTGAACTTTAATGCGGAATGGTATTAAAAGCCGCTTGAGCTTTATTAGATTGCTTGGGGGGATATCTAAGCAATGTGCAACATCTGCGATGGAATGGCTACGATCAACAAGCTGTTTGACTGCTCCAACTTGGAACTCTTCAGGGTAATGTTTACCACTCAATGACCAGCTATTTTTCAGTTATTTTATCTAAGGAAGGTGCGAATAAGCCTTTGTGGCGTTCTCTTGTGTAGAGAGCGGGTTGCTGTGAAGGCCCCGAAGTTCGTGGCTTACAGACCAGAATGCTGTGTTGTGTTTCTAGCAAAGGACTAAGGCCATTTGCTACGAACCACGTCTTGCATTTAGTCATGTAAGCCGACGCAGTGCATACATGGGACTTGTTCGCAGTTTCTCTAACTGAGAGGCGTCTAGGAAATCAGTGGCGATTCAGCTTCCATATCCCCCACGCCGTACCTTGAGTTATTCTCGTTATAGTATGGCAACTCTGAAACCTTTATTTAATGCGCTTTAGCAATACACCCGCTTCCATATGGTCGGTATAAGGGAATTGATCAAACAAGGCAAAGCGTCTGATCTCATGAGTCTGACTCAATTGTTCGAGATTCATTGCCAGGGTTTGTGGGTTGCAAGAAATATAGAGAATGGAGTCATAACTCTGTACCAAGTTGACGGTCTCGGGATCCAGGCCGGCTCGCGGTGGGTCAACAAAGATGGTGTTGCAGTCGTAACTCTTGAGGTCTATTCCCTCCAGACGTTTGAAGCTACGTTCACCCGTCATGGCTTGAGTAAACTCTTCGGCTGACATACGAATTATTTGCAGGTTCTCAGTGCCGTTTTGCTCAATATTGTATTGAGCGGAATCGACAGAAGGTTTGGCTAATTCAGTTGCCAGTACCTTAGTGAAATTCTGTGCCAGAGCAATGGAAAAGTTGCCATTACCACAATAGAGTTCAAGTAAATCGCCGCTACTGTCACGGGTACAGTCTATCGCCCATTCCAGCATTTTGGTCGCCACATGGGCATTAGGCTGGGTGAAACTGTTTTCCACTTGTTTATAGATGTATTCCTGCTGGTTGACTTGCAGGCGTTCGATAACGAAATCTCTATCTAAGACAAACTTCTGTTTGCGGGCTCGGCCGATAATATCGACCTTGAACTCTTTCCCGAGTCTTTGTTTCAACGCCTTGGCTTCATCGAGCCAGTTATCATCCAACTGCTTGTGATACAGCAGTGACACCAAAATCTCGCCGGACAGAGTAGAGAGGAAGTCTACTTGAAACAGCTTGTGTCTCAGTATGCTGTTGGGGCGTAGCTCGGCCATCAGTGCTGGCATCATTTGATTGATAAGGGCACTGGCTGGCAGGAATTGATCGCAACGAACCTTGGCTTGTTGTTGTTGGTCAAACATGTAGTAGTAGAGGTCATCTCCGTCATGCCAAACCCGGAATTCTGCTCTCATACGGTAGTGTTTCTGTACCGAGGGAAATACCTCTAATACCGGCGGAGTGAAGCGGGCAAAGGCCTGTTCCAGCTTGAGACGCTTTTGTTCCAACTGCGTGTCATATTGATTGGGGTCCATTGCTTCTAAATTCATAATATTCACTCTTGGCTTAAAACCGGGGGCGCAAATATTATACTACGTGGCGCTTATGTCCAGTTTCATTCCTTTGTGCTTTTATTCAAGCTGTGAAAAAATAAGTTCTTATCTGCTTTCGTGGTTTCAAACCATGACTCGTCTTATATCGTTTAGAGGCTCAATTTGTCACGTCCCATACTGGTTTTTGACTCAGGCATAGGTGGCCTATCGGTGCTGAAAGAGATCCGTAAGCTATTGCCGCTGAGACAGTATTGCTATCTGTTTGATAACGCGCGCTTGCCTTATGGTGAGCTCGCGGAAGCAGAGTTGATAAACGGATGTGTGGACTTGGTTACTACCATGGCCAAGCAGATAGATGCTGCGATAGTGGTCATAGCTTGCAATACAGCCAGCACTTTGGTTCTTCCCGAGTTGAGATCTCAACTGACGATTCCTGTTGTCGGGGTTGTACCCGCTATCAAACCGGCTGCGGCTATCTCCAAGCGAAAGCATATAGGCTTACTGGCCACACCGGGAACTGTCAAAAGGGCTTATACCAAGGAACTGATCAATCACTTTGCCAACGACTGTCAAGTGGAACTCTTTGGTTGTTCAGAACTGGTATTGCTAGCAGAGGCCAAGGCGGCTGGTCAGGCCATAGATATCGCAGAAATGAAGAAGTTACTGCAACCTATCATCTACAGTGAACTAGATGTGCTTGTGCTTGGCTGCACTCACTTTCCTATGCTGAAGCCTGAGCTACAACAAATACTGGGTGATTATGTTGAGTTATTGGACTCCGGTGAGGCGATTGCGAAGAGAGTGAAGAATCTACTGCAATATCAGCAGGAAACCGCTGACTTAGATCAACCAAGTAATGAATGGGCTTTTTATACCAGCGAGAGAATTACTGAAGGATTGAAATCAACGCTGGCCGAGTATGGTTTTGCTCAAACGGCCAAGACCTCGACCAGCGTGATGACGTAGGACTACTATTCCTGTTTATCTGAATCTTGCGATTTGGCTTCACGTACTTTCAGGGTGCGCTCCTGGAATATGAAGTCATTTAGTTTGGTCATCGCCTTTTGAGCGCCGGACTCTGACATTTCCACAAAACCAAATCCTTTACGTCTGCCGGTTTTGCGATCTCTCACTAAACGAACAGAATTCACTGGACCGTATTCCTCAAATAATAACTTTACTTCAGTGTCGTGTGCTCTGTAAGGGAGGTTACCCACGTAGAGAGTCATGGTTGGGCCATTGTAAGTTTCTTGTCCTTTAGCTTGAGCCTGGCTTGGACTGGATGTGAATGCATAAACTGCAGCAGCAAGGAGTGCACCAACAGGGAAGGCCAAAAATGCAGGCAGTTGAGGCATGAGTTGGTATATCGCAAGCGCGCCCAGAATGGCGATGCCCAACACAATCAAAAATGACTTTTGCATAAGAAATGTTCTCTGTGAAGAATAATTGATAAATTACTGTTAAAAGCAATGACTATGGTAATGAATTATTTACCTTTAAACCAGACTGACGCCCAAAAAATGACCTTTGCTCTCATTTTTAAACATAAGCAGGACCTTCAAGCTAAGTTTTTTATGCAAAAAGGCTATTAAATGGCCTTCGAGGTTAAAAGGTAGGCGCTTAGTGTAAGGGGGAGTAAAAAGCTCTTGCGCTATTGGCTGGCCTCCCTATAATGCGCTCCCACTGACACGGCACAGCGGCAACGCGAAAGACGTGGCAGGGTCGAAGAAAAGAGGCTCTTGAGTTCTTTCAACGACAGGCGAAAAAAGATGGTAAATACCTCTTGACGCCGCAGCAGGAAAGCGTAGAATACGCAGCCCTGACCCGATGGGAACCATCGCGGTACTGCTCTTTAACAATCTATCAAGCAATCTGTGTGGACACTCACAGGCATTGAGAAATCGACAAAACGATTTAACTCGATGAAGAG
>NZ_JBKORF010000003.1:0-2794 GCF_047314685.1 Shewanella sp. BJSY2023SW001 | reverse complement strand
GTCGGTGAGACCATCACCTTAAGCTTTGATGTCACTGTCGATGACGGCAACGGCGGCACAGATACCGAGACTGTCACAATCACAATCAATGGAACCAACGACCCGGTTGAAGGCGAATTTGCCAAAGAGATCTGGGTTCCGGCCTCCCTGTTACAACTCTCGGATCCTTATCTTGCCGGTTATCCGCTGAATATTGATGTTCCAACCGATGTAGATGCCACGGATGAAATTAGCATCACAAACCTGAGTCTTGAGTTTATCGATCCTGCAGAAACTGCCGAGCTAGGCTCTATTTGGTACTGGGATGATGGCGAGCAGATGCTGGTGCAGTATGACTTTGACAATCCTGAAGCCTTGTCTGCAGCAGAGTTAGGCAGTCTGGTCTATATGCCGGGTAATAACGGTGATATTGAGGAACAGCTGGATATTTCTCTGACCTTCACAGTCAACTCAGGTACAGATCATGTGGATGGTGACTTCATCATCCATGCGGTGCCGGGGAACAGCTTAGGAGGGGAAAGTGTCACCATAGGTGATGGTTCATCACCTTTGACTTCAGGTAATGACCAAGATGCCATTCTCAGTATCAGTGGTGGATTCGCCGATGCGATTAATTTAGCGCCTTCCGCCGGTAGCCTGGATCTATTTACCGACTTCCAAAAATCGCCCTTTGCCATTCCAATCCCCGGCAATGAGAGAGACATTGACTCCACAGCCGGCAGCAAACGGGAAACAGAGGTATCGGTCAGGCTAACTATCAACGGTATTACCTTCATTGTGTTGCTGGCTGATCCTGTGGATAACATAGAACAAACTTGGTTTTATGATGCAGATTCTGGCTTGATGAAAGCCAGTATTGGCTACGATCAGATTGTGCAAGAGTCAGATAACTCGATAACACTCGCTGACTATCTGACCTTAAATCCAGCCCAAGCTGCCGATCAGTGGACTATTACTTACTTCGACAATGATGGAGGCAGCTATCAAGCCCGATATGTACAAGCTGTATTTACTCACGAGCTGCTGCCTGATGATGCCATTACGATAACAGGAAGCGACAACATAGATAACCTCATCTTTGGTAGCACTCAGGGTGACTCTCTCACCGGAGCTAACCAAAGTGATGAAATTGTCGGTCGCGAAGGGAATGACACCATCAAAGGTCTGGAAGGCGATGACCAATTACTGGGTGGTGCCGGTAATGACTACATCTTTGGCGGTACAGGTGCCGACTATCTGGTTGGCGGCCCCGGCAGTGACCACCTGGATGCTGGCTTAGATAATGACAGAGATATTCTTATCTGGGATGCCGGGTCTGCAGATGGCAGCACCGATGACGTCTATAACTTCTCCCCTAACACAGATGCACTGGATTTATCGGACATATTGGTTAATGAAGAAAATGGAGTTTTGGATGATTACCTGGACTTCAGCTTTGTGAATGGCAACACCATCATAACTGTCGACACGACTGGCGCCGGCGGGGACAGTGTCACCATAGTACTCAATGGTGTGGATCTGTCCACAGAGTATGGAACTACCGATGAAGGTGTGATTATCCAATCCCTTATTTCCGACGGCGCATTGTTGGTTACTCAACCTGTCGCTCAAGCCTCATTACCCGAGCCAAATTATACTTACTTATCCGAGGATCAGTTAATCCCGTAACAAAATCACCAACAATTCACAATAAAATCAACAGAAGCGCTAAGCTTCTGTTTTTTTATTAATCGAAATAAAAAATAAACCAATATAAATCATAAAATTACAAACCGTACGATCGGTGTCAAAAAATTGACTTAACCAGGTTATTCATCTAAGATCGCCCCAGAAGATTTACACTTCTTGTCAACTTGCAACCCAAAAACAATGGGCTGCAACTTTATTGATACGGATATTGCAAGCGCCGGGGGCGGGACATGAAAGCACTTATCGCAACACAAGATGGTCAAGTTAAAAGTTTGAATGGCAAGGCTTATGTCATGTCAAATGGCCAGCAAGTTCCATTACAACAAGGCGACTTGGTCGCGCACGGAAGCGAAGTTTTTGTCGATAATGATGCACAGATAGAGCTCTTACTCAGTGATGGGAGCAGTCTTAGAGGAGGAGCTGAAGTTCCTCAAGAAGTGTTGCAAAGTACAGATGCTGTAACAGATTCTGAAATTGAGCAGCTACAGGCCCTTATCGCAGCAGGAGAAGATCCAACCGCTTCATTGCCTGATACTGCTGCCGGTGGAACTCAAGGAAATGAAGGAACATCCGGTTTTGTTTCATTGGCAAGAAGTGGTGCAGAAACTCTGGCTGCCAGTGGCTACGATTCAGCAGGCTTCGAAACTGATGCTATTACGCTGCAAGAAGGTTTATCACAAAACGCCTTCAACCTCCCCCAAGTTGCGCCCAGTACTGTAACCTTATTGGCGCCAACCCAAGTCAATGAGGGTGGAAGTATCACCTACACAGCTGTTGTAGATAATGCCCCTCTTGAAAATGACTTGGTGCTGACCCTGTCCAACGGCGCGACTATAGTAATCCCAGCCGGTCAAACCGAAGGCACTATCACCGTCGCGGCACCGACGGATGATGTCTATCAGGACGGTGAAACCCTCTCGGTTAATGTCACCGAAGCTGAAGGCGGCAACTATGAAGATCTGGATCTCGGCAACAGTGTCGACACGACGGTCAATGACACCATAGATACCACTACCGTCACCCTGACGGCCCCGGCTGAAGTGAATGAAGGCGGCCAGATCACCTATACCGCCACGGTCAACAATACCCCTGAAACCGACCTGGT
>NZ_JBKORF010000002.1:0-77960 GCF_047314685.1 Shewanella sp. BJSY2023SW001 | reverse complement strand
GCCAGAGCCAGAGCCAGAGCCAGAGCCAGAGCCAGAGCCAGAGCCAGAGCCAGAGCCAGAGCCAGAGCCAGAGCCAGAGCCAGAGCCAGAGCCAGCCAAGGCGGCTGCACCGGATATCAGTTGGGGCAATATCACCCTCAAGCGGGCGATGGAACAGTATCAGGCCTCTGAAGGCGCCATCGAAGCACATGACGCTTTACTGGCCGTGATTGGCGAATGCTACAAGCAGCGGAAAAACAGCAAGTATCTGCAGTTGGGACAAGAGTACGATGGCGCATATAGTGCATTGTTTGCCGCCAGTCGGGAGAAAGTACTCAGCAAATCACCCAAGGCCGAGTTCAAGGGCACAGGGTTTATGCAACTCTCTACCCTGTGCAGCGATGCCGGCCGTTTCGATGCCGCCATTGCCCTGTGCAACAAGGCGATTGAATATGGGCTGCAAGATGGCACAGTGACAGGCTTTGAAGGTCGTATCAAGCGTATCGAAAAGGCCAGAGATAAAGCCTCTGCCTGAGTACAAAAGCCGATTCAATGTGTAGAATCAAGCAAGGAGGGCCGGGTTAACTGCCGTGTCACTCCTTCCCAAGCTAAGCGAGCCTGCGGGTTCGCTTTTTTATTGATGGAGAGCCGCAATGAAACCAGCGACTTTATGGGTTGCACTTACTTCGCTTTTGCTGCTGGCAGCCTGCAGCAAGCAGCCGCAATGGACTCTGTTTTACTATCCGGATACGGATATACAGCAGCCGAATAGAGATAAGTCGGACGTCGAGCCGCAAACGGCCGAGACGTTGGATCGTTACCACGCCATAGCCGGTTACTATCAAACTCTGCAGCAGTGTCAGGGCAAGGGCAGAGGTATGCAACACCTCAATGAAGGCAAGGGCAGTTTCGAGTGTGGTCACAACTGCCGTCTAGACGACAGGGATATGGTAATCTGTGACCAATGGCACACTAACGGCCCCTAAGGGACATGAAATTTAAACAGGATTACTTCACCCGCCTGGCGGGATTTTACCAGCAGGTATTGCCTTCTGGGCTACCTTCGCCCCATTGGTTGGCCTGGAGTGATGATGCGGCGGCGCTTTTGGGCTTGGCTGGTCCCAATGAAACCTTGCTGCAGCAACTCGCCGGCAACCAGAGAATGCCGGGCGCCGAGTATTATGCCCAGGTTTACAGCGGACACCAGTTTGGTGGCTACAGCCCCAGGTTGGGCGATGGCCGTTCGATCATTCTCGGTGAGGCTCTGGGGCCAGAAGGTGCCTGGGATCTGGCCTTGAAGGGGGCGGGACCCACGCCATACTCGCGTCACGGTGATGGCCGGGCGGTGATGCGTTCGGCGGTGCGTGAGTTTCTGGTGTCCGAGGCGCTGTATCATTTGGGCGTACCCACCACCAGAGCGCTGGCGGTGATCGGCTCTGAGCTGCCTGTATGGCGCGAGTCGCTGGAAAAAGGAGCCATTACCGTACGCCTGGCCCGCAGTCATATACGTTTTGGCCACTTCGAGTATTTCTGTTACAGCGAAAAAGGGCAGGCCGACAAGCTCAAGCAGCTGCTCGATTTCACCCTCAGCCAACATTACCCCCAACTCAGCCTGGACTATGACGGCTACAAGGCTTGGTTTGCGCTGGTGGTGCGCGATACTGCGCGCATGATCGCCCACTGGCAAGCGGTGGGCTTTGCCCACGGGGTGATGAATACCGACAATATGTCGATTCTCGGCGACAGCTTCGACTTTGGCCCCTTCGCCTTCCTCGATACCTTTAAGGAAGACTTTATCTGTAACCATTCAGATCCCGAAGGGCGTTATGCCTTTGGTCAGCAACCCGGCGTCGGCTTGTGGAACCTGCAACGTTTGGCGCAGGCGTTGACGCCTGTGCTGGCTTCCGATGACTTGATAGCCGCGCTCAATACTTATCAGCATGAATTGGTGCAGCAATATCTTGGCTTGATGCGCGCCAAGTTGGGGTTGGCCCCCTTGGCTGAAGATTTAAGCCTTGATGCCCGGCTGGAGCAGGACAACAAGGACCTGGCGCTTATCGGCGCCTTTACCGGCTTGTTGGAACAAAACGCCTTGGACTATACCCAGAGCCTGCGCCGCTTCGGCGAGCTTGATCCCAAGGCAGAAAACAGCAGTCTGAGGGATGATTTTATCAATCGTCAGGGCTGGGATGACTGGCTGCCCGAGTACCGGCGCCGTATCGATACTCGTCAGGGACTTGAACAGTGGCAGGCCGAGCGCCGGGCCCATAACCCCAAATATATCTTGCGCAACTATCTGGCTCAGGAAGCGATCATTGCCATCGAAGAGGAGGGCAATAGCCAGCCGCTTGAGCAGTTGTACCAGCTCCTTAGGCGTCCGTTCGATGAGCAGCCTGAGATGCAGGAGTTCGCCAAGCGACCACCGGATTGGGGGCAGGGGTTGATCATGTCCTGCAGCAGTTAAGAAATAGGATTAAAAGATGCAGTATCAAAATCTTAGCTTGGATTCAGAGCATAAAACCCTGTCGATGACGGCCGGGGTCGAGTTTGAAGCCTTCGACAGCTTTGCCGATCCTTTATGCCGGGCACTTGATGCCAAGGTGCTGGAGCGGCAATGGGGGGCAGATCGTCACCAATGGTTGCTGGATTTTGAAGGCAGCCTTTTGTGGCTCAACTATGAGTTCTACGGTGAGGTGTGCTGGTTGAGCTGCCAGAGTGAACAAGACTGGGAAGTGTTGGTATACCTGAAACATCTACTGGAGTCACAGGCATGACAGAAAAGCAGGCCACGGCGGCGTTTCATTATCGGGATCTTTCCCCTGAACTGATTTTGGATGCTATCGAAAGTCTGGCGATTTATCCGGAGACGGGGCTAACGCCACTTAACAGCTATGAAAACCGGGTCTATCAGTTTCGTTGCGATCGCGGCCAGAGGTATGTGGTTAAGTTCTATCGCCCCGAGCGTTGGACCGATGCCCAGATTTTGGAAGAGCATGAATTTACGTTCGAGCTGGCCGAAGCCGAGATCCCTATTGCCGCTCCTGTGGTGCTCAATGGCCGCAGTCTGCATCACTTCAAAGAGTGGCGTTTTGCGCTGTTTCCTTCCATAGGCGGTCGCAGCTTCGAGGTGGACAACCTGGATCAGATAGAGGGGGCGGGCCAGTTTATCGGCCGTTTGCACCAGTATTCCCGTGGCAGCCTGTTCAAGCAGCGCCTGAATCTGACACCGACAACCCTGGGGGCTCCGGCGCTGGAGCAATTGCAGCATACAGAGCTGCTTCCGAACGCGTTGCGGGATCAGTTGCTAGAGGCGGCGTTCAGCCTTTTCTCTGAGCTGCAGTTGCGCTGGCAGAGTATTGCATACCAGAGTATGCGCCTGCATGGCGATCTGCATCCCGGCAATATTCTCTGGACCCCCAATGGCCCCGGGTTTGTCGATCTCGACGATGCCTGCAACGGCCCTGCAGTGCAGGACCTGTGGATGATGTTATCCGGTGACAGGCAACAGCAAACGCTGCAGTTGGAAGTCTTACTGGAAGCCTACGAGGCTTTCTCCAACTTCGATACCAAAGAGCTGCAGTTGATAGAGCCACTCAGAGCACTGCGGATGCTGCATTACAACGCCTGGCTGGCCAAGCGCTGGGATGACCCCGCGTTTCCGCGTCACTTTCCCTGGTTTGCGACCGAAGAATACTGGCGACAGCAGTTGCAGGCCTTCAAAGAACAACGGCAGCGTCTGGATGAAGCGCCACTGAGTCTTATCCCCTATTGAGTGGTACTGAGACCCAAAGGTGATACCTGCAGAGGCTTGGATTTAACAAAAAGGGAACTCAGGGCTTGAGTTCGACTCAAAAAGAAGATTATGTTATTCAGCCACTCCAGCAGTGTTGGCTGAAATTTTAATAAACAAGGAACTCCAATGAAGAAAATCCTGATGTTGGCAGCGGCATTTTTGCTGCTTCCTCTGGCGGCCACAGCGGCCCAGTACAAAGAAGGCGTGCATTATACTGTGGTTAGTGAAGGCCCCGCCTCCGCCAAGCCTGAAATTACAGAGTTTTTCTCTTTTTACTGCCCCCATTGCTATAACTTTGAAAAGAACGTGATCCCCAAGTTGAAGGCGCGTTTGCCCGAAGGAGTCGCTTTTGAGCAAAACCATGTCGACTTTATCGGTCGCGAGATGGGTGTGGAGATGTCCCGTGCTTTCGCTACTGCCGAAGTGCTGAAGGTGTCCGACAAGATTAATCACGCCATGTTCAGTGCGATCCAGGACAAGAAGCAACACTTCACCAATCGTGATGACGTCAAGGCGCTCTTTGTGGCCAATGGTGTAGATCCCAAGCAGTTTGATTCTGCGGCCAACTCTTTTATGGTCAACAGCATGATGGCCAACATGAAGCGCAATACAGAAAACGCCAAGATCTCAGGTGTGCCTGCGCTGGTAGTCAATGGTAAGTATCGGGTTGAAACTGGTGCCATCAAGTCTTATGACGAGATGCTGGATATTGCTATCTACCTGACTCAGTTGAAGTAATTCGGTATATAGATACAAAAAAGGGGCCGACATGGCCCTTTTTTGTTACCCGGAAATACTGGTCGAAACCCCAAAAAAAAACCGTACTCCTTGGTCGCAAGAAGTACGGATTAGAGCCATAAGGCTCAGTTTTTACCCTGAGTAACGGCATTACTTTAACAGTGCGTCAAAAAATTGGCAAGCGCTGGATTTTTGACTTCGTTTGCCGGGTATAGATGTATAACAGGAGAATTTTTATAACAAAGACTCCTACTTACGACTTTTGGATCATTTTACTGAATTGAGATGAAACCTTCTGCCGGGTTAGGAGGTCAAAACTTCGGGATCGGAAATCAACTAAAGGAGGTTTCTCGTGCGTGTATTTCCTGTCTATGCTCCCAAGCTGATTGTCAAACACGTAAGGATATTCTTGACCGGCGCCGTCTGGGTGAAAGATCTGGGAAGATTAGAGTTTGATAAGGGGCGCTTTTTGCTGCCGAGAAAAAGCCTGCCAAAGGTAAAGCAGGCTATCATGGAATTGAACGAACTCATTGAAACTCAGAATAGTCAAGCTAAAACCGTTTAGATTCAGTTGACTTCGTCGTTGAGCAGACCAACAAGGCCGGTAACTTTCTCGTTCCACGAGTTGAGATCTTGCTGAAGTTGTTGGTTTTGCTCTATCAGATGAGCATTTTTCTGCTTTTCTTCTTCCAGCTCCATTTTCAGAAGCTCAATATTTTCGAGCGCAGCCTGGATTTTGGTCTCCAGTTTGGACAGTAATTCTAGGCTCATACAGGAGTCCTTAAATAGTTGGGCGAATGAGATATTGATTCTATCAGTGCCACTGGCTTAAGGAATAGCTCTTATCTCCAAGTGTCCAAAAAATATGCGATAAAATTGGTTGTTTGATAGTTTTTTTCACTTATCTGAATCCCGGCTGTCCCAAGTGAGCTTTTGCCGGATAAAATAATAATTTTCGCCCCGGAACTAGCCGATGACAATTCAACGTATCGATACCAATCCACGCATGAGCAGCATAGTGATCCACAACAACACGGTTTATCTTTGTGGTCAGGTTGCCAAGGATAAGTTCGCCGATATTCAGCAACAAACCCGGACCATGCTCGAGGAAGTGGATGAGCTGCTCAAGCGGGCAGGCAGCGGTCGTGAACGGATCCTTTCAGCGACTATCTACCTGAAACAGATGAGTGATTATGATGCCATGAATGCCATCTGGGATGCCTGGTTACCGGCAGGGCATGCACCGGCCAGAGCTTGTGTGGAGGCCGCGATTGCCGAGCCCGAGTATCTGGTGGAAATTTCAGTTATCGCGGCGATTTAAATCTCACTGCCGGCCGAGGCAATCAGCACCCGGCCAAATTCAGCCCCTTCAAGCTCAGGAGTGATTGCCAGCAACTGATCCATACGAATGGCGCGGTTGCTGGTGGTCGTTTGTACCAGTAGCCACTCGCTCTTGTCGGGACGGGTCTCGGTGATCAGTGCCTTGCCATGTAGTATCTCGCCTTGTAGCAGTTCTATTTTCAGCGGATAACCGCGAATACAGGCCAACTCCAGGTAATCATAGTGGCCACAATCTATCGCTTGGTAAGGTTTCATATTTTAGTCTTTTAGTTTGAAGTTAAATAATAATCTTCCTGATAGAAGTTGGCACTAATCGGAATTAAGTCAATATCTAAGCAGAATGGTATAAAAGTAGCCTGATTTTTCACTTATACCAAAATAAGTTGCAGCAAATTGTGAAGTCAGGAATGAAACCGAATGGCAGCTTGGGGGGGGGGCCAGAGGGGCAGGAAGAGGGGCAGGACAAGCACAGAGACTGTGCTCAATGCTGATGGTTCTTGGTTTGAGAGTGGGACTACCGCACCCGCCTCATGGGAAGGGTATCGGGCATCGCTTAATGGCATTTGTCTATTGATGTAAGCTTACTGTTGTTTATTGCTTATAAAAGCTTGGTATATCTTCTAGGCTAAAGTAGAGTTTGAGTAATTAGTTACTCATTAGTTGTCTTTTTGGGATTTAATGAGTATTTTGATACTCATAATTTCTTTGGGAGCGCTCATGGAACATTTAACCATTCAGGCTTTTATCAATAGCCAATGCTAGATATTGCAAAGCTCTCTTTTCCAAACAGCGAACAAGGTCATTATCGGCTTACCTCATTAGATTACGAGCAAGATTATGCCTTGGCAGAACTCAATAAAGACGACATGCATGCCGTTTCGATAAACCACCCTGTCAGCCTGTTTTTTGATGAGCCGGGGTGGCTTTGTTTCCTCGATGACATCATTGTGGCTGCCGCGTTTTGATATTTATTTCAATGAACTCCGCCAGCAGCGTTACGCGATGGAATCGGTTTACTCGATACTGGGTAAAGCTGCCGGAGTTAGCTTAGATCATGGGCAAACCATAAGAAGGCTTGTCCACAAGATCACTCATAGCCATATGGTCTTAGAGCAAGGTTATCAGTTTGATATTCAGGCTTTTGTGCTTGAGTGGGTTCAGAGAGACTTACTCAATATCCTATTTGGTAACAGTGATAACCACGGGCGTAATACCGCATTTCTTAAAGGTGATGGTTGGATAAAGCTTGCCCCTATCTATGATTTTGCACCAATGAAGGCTGATCCTGAAGGGGTGGCCAGAACCACAAAGTGGCAAGCACCGCTCGAAGTTGGGGGTGAGTATGACTTTCAAGGTATTGCCGATTCGTTGGCCGATTTGGTGCCTGCTCAAGAGTTAATGGCAGCATTAAAGCTTACCGCCCGGCAATGTCATAACTTGAAGCAGCGCTTAATTGCGCGTGGTGTACCGGAACGGATTATCGATATGCCTGCGATTGGCTTTACTTATATCGAAGACAAGCTAACAAGGTGGGGATTGGTATGAGTGATAAAACATCTACCCTTGAGTCTGCTAAAGAGGCTATTGCTCGTCTTAGAGCTAATCGTCGGCAAGCTGGTGACGTTGCAATTGAAGCGTCAAAACGCCGGCTCTCACTAGGCGCTGAAGAGACTCATGCAAAGCAAACTCCTTCTCCCCAACGCGCTTCCAAGCATAGCGGGAGGGTGAGTACTGTTGAGAGACGTAAGGCCATCGAAGGCGTTACCCAAAGGCTATTACGCGGAGAACTTACTCAAGGGCAAGCTCTTAAAACTTTACGTATTGAGGTTTTAGGTCTAACCCAAGAGGAGTATGCAAATTTGGCTAAAGTGTCACGCAAGACCCTCTCTGACGTTGAGAACGATCGGGGTAGCTATAAGACTGATATTCTCGACCGATTGTTTAAACCCTTTGGCCTGAGAGTGGGGATTGTGCCTATCTCTACCGGCATCAAATAGCGACTATGGTTGTGCCTTTGTGGGGAGAATAAATACAGTTTCATACTGTATTTATTCTCGATTACCCGCTGGTTCCCTTGATCATTCGTTATCGAAGCGGTCGTTAGCATCCAGCTACTGCATAGTTTCTAGCTGGCCCTGATTGCTCCAGCTAGGAGCGTGTGTAACTCGGTGTATAACTAGAAGCAAAAAAGCCAGTCGTAGTGACTGGCTTTCTCTTTTAATACAAGCTCTTAATCCTTATGGATTAGTTCATGCCGTATTTTTTCAGCTTCTTGCGCAGTGTGCCGCGGTTGATGCCCAGCATATTGGCGGCGCGGGTCTGGTTGCCACGAGTGTGCTGCATAATGATATCAAGCAGAGGTGCTTCAACTTCGCATAGCACCATTTCATAAACTTCCTGAGCTTCTTGACCGTCCAACTGAGCGAAGAAGTTGCTGACAGCGCGCTTTACAGCGTCGCGCAGTAACTGGGGCTTGATGGTGCCGTTAGCGGTTTCGATTTTGCCTACGGTAAGCTGATGAGCTTCTGTGTGAGTTGTCTGATCAAACATTCGTATTCTGCTCTTTATTTATCTAGTACACATTCATCAAAAAAACGTTCCACCATGGAACATTGTTCTGCAGCGGTTTCCAGCCGGTTAAAGTCGGCACGGAACTGGCGCTGTTCTTCCTGGTCCAGGTACCATCCCATATGTTTTCTGGCGAAGCGGACGCCCTTTACTTCCCCATATAAATCATACAGTTTGGTTAGGTGTTCCAGCATCACTTGACGCTGCTCTGCCATCCCAATGGGCGCTAGCTTGCTACCTGTGTCCAGGTAATGCTGGATCTCTCTGAAAATCCAAGGCCTTCCCTGGGCACCCCGTCCTATCATCAGGGCATCGACACCTGTGTAATCCAGCACGAAACGCGCCTTCTCCGGACTATCGATGTCCCCGTTGGCGACAACAGGAATCGAGACATTCTGTTTGATCGCCTTGATGGTGTCGTACTCGGCATGACCCTTGTACATGCATTGGCGGGTGCGGCCATGAACCGCGAGCGCCGTAATGCCACTATCTTCGGCAATCCGGGCGATTTGAACACCATTTCTGTGTTCTGGGGCCCAGCCCGTGCGAATCTTCAGCGTTACCGGCACATCCACTGCGGCAACCACGGCATCCAGTATTTTCTTTACCAGTTCCGGCGATTGTAGCAGGGCAGAACCCGCGAGCTTTTTATTCACTTTTTTTGCCGGACAACCCATGTTGATATCTATGATTTGGGCGCCTTGCTCCACATTGTAGCGGGCGGCCCAAGCCATATTATCGGGGTCAGCCCCGGCAATTTGTACTGAGCGTATGCCTTCTTCACCCGAGTGCGTCATTCTCTGGCGGCTCTTGTCTGTGTCCCAAAGGTCGGGATTGGACGAAAGCATCTCTGACACTGCCATGGCTGCGCCATAACGGATACAGAGATTGCGGAAGGCCTGATCGGTGACACCTGCCATTGGTGCCACGATCAGCTGATTCTTCAGTTGATAGGGTCCAATCTGCATTTTACTGTTTCACCTTGCTCTTCAAAGGGGCGCTATAGTACGCCTTTTTGCCAGCGGTGAAAAGGTCAATAAATGACCTGAGCAAAACTTTTTTACTTGACTTTTGATTGGTTGGAAGTCAGCGCCAGTGCGCTCTGGCGCCGTCTTTAACGCTATTTGCGCACTCCTGTCAAGCGGCTCCAATCTTCTTTGTGAACCGCTTCGTCCATCTCGAACCATTGAGCGTAAAATTCGCGGATCTCTTCGGCTTGTTCCTGCAGTAAGCCGGACAGCGCCAATTTGCCACCCGGACGAACCAACTCGGCGATTAGGGGGGCCAGTTCCCGCAGCGGTCCTGCCAGAATATTGGCAACCAACACATCGGCCTGAATATCTTTGGGTTGATCTTCAGGCAGGTAGAGGCTGAGTCTGTCATCCACGCCGTTGCGCTTGGCATTATCACGGGAGGCGTCTATCGCCTGGTAGTCTATGTCTATGCCTATGGCGTTGGTTGCGCCCAGCTTGAGACCGGCGACCGCCAGAATGCCGGAACCGCAGCCGAAGTCGACCAGCTGTTTACCTTGCAGCTCCAGGCCATCGAGCCACTCCAGGCACAGGGCCGTTGTGGGATGTGTGCCTGTACCAAAGGCCAGGCCGGGATCCAGGATCACGTTGACGGCTTCTGGCTCTGGGATTTCACGCCAGCTGGGACAGATCCACAGACGCTTGCCGAACTGAATGGGGTGGAAGCTGTCCATCCATTCGCGGACCCAGTCTTTATCTTCTATCTGCTCTATCTTGTAGTTCAGCTTGCCTTCGAGGAAGGGTTGTTGCTTGAGCATCTCGACTGTGGGAGTCAGATCTGTGCCGGCATCGAACAGAGCGACCACCACAGTGTCGGCCCAAAGTGGGGTTTCTCCCAGTTTGGGCTCAAAAATCGGTGTATCTTTACCATCTTCAAAGGTGATGGAAACACTGCCTTCCTCCAGCAACAGGTCGCTGAGCGCTTCGGCGTGCTCGCTGCTGCTGTGGATGCGTAACTGGATCCAGGGCATGGAATCTTCTCTCGTGGGGGACAATAAAGCGCTATTGTAAGCCATAGGTTGCCGGCCTTGCCAGCACGCCGGGGTAAATAAGACGGAGTGAAACCCGGTTTCAGCTTTGGCCCATCAGTGGCGCAATTTACGGTAATTATCTGTCTTTTTTGTTTCAAAATTTCAAATAAACGTTTGATTTATATTGGTTAATTGGTATTACCTCTGTTTTGCTGTAAGTGGTTTATTTGTGAGCATGATCAGATAATCCCCCACTTTCGATTGAGGCAGGTCACATTCAGACTCCTTGGTTGTTGGCGCAGTTTGGCTGTGAGTTATGTTGTAGATCCCAAGGATCTGTACCCAAAAAACATGCTGACAAAATATCACATCCCCGAGCGCTGGCTCGGTCATGCCAACAGCCACCACTGGTCGGCCAGAGCCGATCGCCTGCAGAGTGCCAGCGGCATTTTGCTGGGCATGTTTCTGTTGGCGCATCTTCACTTCGAATCCAGCATCATGCTGGGTAAAGAGGCTTTCTATAAGGTAGTGCAGGTGCTGGAAGGCGGTTGGTTCAGTGCCAGTGGTCACGGTTACCCACTGCTGACGCAACTCTTCTCTGTGTTCATTCTGCTGGTGGTGATACTGCATGCTGCTATGGCGCTCAGGCGCTTTCCGGCGCAGCTTGGCCAATGGCGGGCGCTGCGCAGCCATCTGCATCTGATCAAACACCGCGACAGCCACGCCTGGTTCTGGCAGTTGGCTACCGGCTTTATCCTGTTCTTCCTGGTGCCCATGCACCTGGTCACCATGATAGCCAATCCGGAAATCGGCCCCAATATGTCGGCCTACCGGGTCTGGCACGACAACACCTGGCTGCTGTATATCCTGCTGCTGCCTGCGGTGGTGATCCACGCCATGATAGGCCTGTATCGGGTGGCGGTGAAATGGGGCCTCAGCTTTAACCGCACAGGCCTGAGAAAAATAGCCAAGCTATTGATTGTATACCTTATTGTGCTTGGTTTAGGCAGTTTGGTGACCTATATGCTGCTAGGCAATGAGCTGAGCCTGCCGTTGCAGCCGTTCGTTCCCGGTTAACTCAATATCAGTTAAAGGTAAATTAACCGGCAGAAGTTTGATCTGCCTCAGGGTTCGTTCGCCCTTTGTGATCCACATTGGTTTGACTATCTTTAAGCGGTTAAGCCATTGGATGACAGGGAGAATATGGATGATACGACTGAATGAGCGCTGGGGCGGCTGGTTGGATCTGGGGCAGAGTGCTTCAGGCGTGTTGTTGGCGCTGTTTTTGTGGACTCACCTGTTGCTGGTGTCTTCAATATTGCTGGGGGCGCCGGCAATGGAATGGGTGGCCCGTAACATGGAGCTGAGTTTTCTCAGTGACGATGGCCACGGCTATCCCTGGGTGGTGAGCCTGATAGCCATAGCCGTTGCCGGGTTGGCGTTGCTGCATGTGCTGGTGGCTTTGCACAAGTTGCCTCTATCGCTCCGGCAGCAAAAAGTTCTGAAACAGCAACTAGTGCAAATTGATCATGGCGATACCCGCTTGTGGGTGTGGCAGGCCGCGACCGGAGTGGTGATTTTGCTGTTGCTTCCTGTGCATCTTTGGTTGGTGGGTTCGGCCCCGGAAACCATAGGGCCACAGGGCTCGGCCGACAGGATTTGGAACCAGTATGCCTGGGCCTTGTACCTGCCACTGCTGCTGACCGTGGAGTTACATGCCGCCATAGGACTGTACCGGGTGGCATTGAAATGGGGTGCAGCGCGGGATCTCAACAGCCGGGCGCGCCTTAGAAAAATTAAAACCATACTCAGTGTGGCGTTTATCGCCGTAGGTCTGGCGTCCTTGCTGGCCTTTTGGCCCCACGCGAGCTGAGTATCGATAACCCAAACAGATAGCTTTCGGGCAAACGGCATTGGGCCGTCCCATAAGGAGTGTGTGTGAAACTCATCTATACGGATTCGTTGGTTGTCGGCGCCGGATTGGCGGGGCTGCGGGTAGCCATCGCTTCCAAAGAGCGTGGCCTGGATACCCTGGTACTGTCGCTGATCCCTGCCAAGCGTTCTCACTCGGCCGCGGCCCAGGGCGGCATGCAGGCCAGTCTCGGCAATACCGTCAAGGGCATGGGCGACAGCGAAGATGTGCATTTTCAGGACACGGTCAAAGGCTCAGACTGGGGCTGCGATCAGCAGGTGGCGCGAATGTTCGCCCACTGTGCTCCCAAGGCGGTACGTGAGCTGGCCAACTGGGGCGTACCCTGGACCAGGGTGACTGCCGGGCCGCGTCAAGTGGTGGTCAATGCCGAAAAGGTGACTCTGGAAGAAGCCGCCGAGGCTCACGGGCTGATCAACGCCCGCGACTTTGGCGGTACCAAGAAATGGCGCACCTGTTACACCGCCGATGGTACCGGCCACTCGCTGCTGTATGCGGTGGACAACAAGGCGATCTCCATGGATATCCCGGTGCATGAGCGGGTCGAGGCGCTGAAACTCATCCACGACGGCAGCCGCTGCCATGGGGTTATTGCCCGCTGTTTGATCACAGGTGAACTCAGGGCTTATATCGCCCGGGCCACCACCATAGCCACAGGCGGCTATGGCCGTATCTATGAGGTGTCCACCAATGCGGTGATCTGTGAGGGGATAGGCCAGGCGCTGGCGCTGGAAACCGGGGTGGCGACCCTTGGCAATATGGAAGCCGTGCAGTTCCACCCCACGGCCATAGTGCCCGTGGGCATTCTGACCACAGAGGGCTGCCGTGGAGACGGTGGCTTGCTGCGGGATAAAGACGGCTACCGCTTTATGCCTGACTATGAGCCGGAAAAGAAAGAGCTGGCCTCCCGTGACGTAGTATCACGGCGGATGACAGAGCATATGCGTAAGGGCAAGGGAGTCGACAGCCCCTATGGCCCTCATCTGTGGCTGGATATCACCCTGCTGGGGCGCAAGCATGTGGAAACCAACCTGAGGGAAGTCAAAGAGATCTGCGAAAACTTCCTCGGCATAGATCCGGCTGAAGAGTGGATCCCGGTGCGGCCGACCCAGCACTATTCCATGGGCGGCATTCGCACTAATCACACAGGAGAGAGCCCGCAGCTCAAGGGGCTGTTCAGTGTCGGTGAGGCGGCCTGTTGGGACATGCATGGCTTTAACCGTTTGGGCGGGAATTCGCTGGCGGAAACCGTGGTCGGCGGCATGATCATAGGTAAATATGTGGCCGACTTCTGCGAGCAGGAGGAGCTGGTGCTGGATACGGCGCTGGTGCAGCGTTTCCGTGATGAGCTCAACCAGGAAATAGACGAGCTGCTGGCTCGGGAGCAGGGCGAGAGCCCGTTTGAGCTCAAGCGCCTGATGCAAAGAGTGATGATGGACTATGTCGGCATCTTCCGTAACGGCCCAGAGCTGGAAAAGGCGGTGGCCGAACTCAAGGATTTGCTGGCTCGTTCGCGCAATATTGTCGTCACCTGCAAGAAGCGCCACGCCAACCCCGAGTTGGTCGAGGCCCTACGGGTCAGGCGTATGCTTAAGGTGGCGCTGACAGTTGCCTGCGGCGCCCTGGCGCGCACCGAGAGCCGTGGTGCCCATGCCCGCGAGGATTACCCGCAGCGTAACGACAAAGACTGGCTCAGCCGTACCCTGGCCAGTTGGCCGGACGCCGACGCGCTGGAGCCTGTGCTCAGCTACGAGGCGCTGGATGTGATGCAGATGGAACTGCCGCCCGGTTATCGCGGCTATGGTGCCGACAATGCCATTGCCCATCCGGATACCGCCAAACGCGAGCAGGAGATTGCCGCCATTCTCGCGTCTTTGGGGCCGGATGCCGGCGCTGAAGACAAGCAGCGGGCGCTGATGCCGTTCGAACTGCCGGAAAGCCTGCGCCCCGGCAACGAGCGCCTGAGCGACCGCCTGGCTTACCCACAGACTTCAACCCCTTCTCAGCCTAACCCTGCCGGAGATGACAACGCATGAGTGGCCGCACTTTAACCTTCAGGATCTTCCGTTACGACCCACAGCAAGCGGGAGACAAGCCACAAATGGTGGACTATCAGCTGCAAGAAACCCCGGGGATGACGGTATTTATCGCCCTCAATCGCCTCAGGGAGGAGCAGGACCCATCGTTGCAGTTCGACTTTGTCTGTCGCGCCGGGATTTGCGGCAGCTGCGCCATGGTGATCAACGGCTTTCCTACCTTGGCTTGCCGCACCTTGACCGCCAAATATCCAGATGGACTGATCACCCTGATGCCGCTGCCAGGCTTTGAGCTGATAGGGGATCTGTCGGTCAACACAGGCAAGTTTATGCGTGAGCTGGCTGAAAGGCTCAAGCTGTGGCTGCACCCCAAGCCGGATCAGCAGGATATCCACCATTTGGAAGCCCCGATGGACCCGGAGGAAGCCGCCAGACTCTATGAACTGGAGCGCTGTGTGGAGTGCGGTGTCTGTGTCTCGGCCTGCGCCACCAAGCAGATGCGCGACACCTTTGTCGGCGCCGTCGGCATGATGAAAATCGCCCGCTTCGAGCTGGATAGCCGCGATGCCCGCAGCGCCGAGGACTTCTACCATGTGATAGGCAATCAGGATGGGGTTTTCGGTTGTATGACCCTGCTGGGATGTCAGGACAACTGTCCTAAAGACTTGCCCCATATGCAGCAGATAGCCTACCTGCGCCGCAAGATGGCCAGTACCTTGCTTTAAAGTGATTAAGCATTCAGAAAACTAAGCCTTCAGGGAACTATGCCTTCAGAGAACTAAGCCCTCAAAGAGCTAAGCTGAGGTTCAAACAGAAAAGCCCGGAATTTTCCGGGCTTTTCTGTTGACTGTTGAGTCTGGTTTACTGAGTGAAAGCCGTTATGCCTGCTCGCGGGCGATGGCGCGATAGCCTATGTCGGTTCTGAAGTAGACATCGTCCCAATGGACTTCATCCACCAGGGCATAAGCGGCCTGCTGGGCCTCGGTCACTGTGTTGCCCAACGCGGTGGCGCACAATACCCGGCCGCCATTGGTAACTACATGGCCATCGACCATCTTGGTACCGGCGTGGAACACCTTGGCTTCATTATTGCCGAGCGACAGCCCTTCGATAACATCACCCTTGCGGTAATCATCCGGATAACCCCCGGCGGCCATGACCACACCGACGGCGGCGCGCTGATCATATTCGGCGCTGACCTTGTCCAGCTCACCACGGCAGGCGGCCAGGCAGAGCTCCACCAGATCCGACTTGAGGCGCATCATGATAGGTTGAGTCTCGGGGTCGCCGAAGCGGCAGTTGTATTCCAGCACCTTGGCGCTGCCATCGGCGGCAATCATCAAGCCGGCATAGAGGAAGCCGGTGTAGACATTGCCTTCGGCGGCCATGCCGTCAACCGTTGGCCGGATAACATTGGCCATGACCCAATCGTGCACTGTTTGGGTGACAACCGGCGCCGGGGAGTAAGCACCCATGCCGCCTGTGTTGGGGCCGTTGTCGGCGTTGTCACGGGCCTTGTGATCCTGGCTGGTGGCCATAGGCAGAATATTGTTGCCGTCGACCATCACGATAAAGCTGGCTTCTTCGCCGCGCAGAAACTCCTCAACGACCACTCTGGAGCCGGCTTCGCCGAACTTATTGCCTGCCAGCATATCGTCGATGGCGGCATCGGCCTCGGTTTGATCCTGGGCGATGATCACCCCTTTCCCGGCGGCCAGGCCATCGGCCTTGATCACCACAGGGAAACCAGTGCGACCGGCAAGCTCGGCGACATAGGCCTTGGCCGGGGCAATTTCAGTGAAGTTCTGGTAGTCGGCGGTTGGGATCCTGTGGCGGGCAAGAAAGTCTTTGGTAAAGGCCTTGGAGCCTTCCAGTTGCGCCGCCGCTTCTGTGGGGCCAAAGATATTCAGGCCTTCGGCGCGGAAGGCATCGACCACTCCCAGTACCAGAGGGGCCTCTGGGCCGACTATGGTGAGGGCTATCTGTTGTTGCTTGGCAAAGGCCAGCAGCGCCGGGATATCCGTGGCTTCTATCGCCAGGTTTTCCAGCTTGGGCTCCAGCGCTGTGCCGGCATTCCCCGGAGCAACAAATACGGTTTCCACGGCGGCAGATTGCGCTGCCTTCCAGGCCAGGGCATGTTCACGACCACCACCACCAATCACGAGTACTTGCATCTTCTTATCCTTTTTCGCTTAACGCCTTGCGGGCTGGTTCCGGCCGGGCAGGGCTTTGTTACGGCGAATCGCCGGAGGTTATTCCGGCGATAAGTTCATTGCATCAGTGCAGGCCGGTTTGGGCCTGCTGACTATCAGTGACGGAAGTGGCGCATATTGGTAAATACCATGGCCATTCCATGCTCGTCTGCAGCGGCAATCACCTCTTCATCGCGGATGGAGCCACCGGGTTGAATGATGCAGCTGATACCGGCAGCAGCAGCGGCATCGATACCGTCACGGAAGGGGAAGAAGGCATCGGATGCCATCACAGAACCTTCCACGACCAGGCCTTCATCGGCGGCCTTGATACCGGCGATTTTGGCGCTGTAGACCCGGCTCATTTGACCTGCGCCCACCCCTATGGTCATGCCGTCTTTGGCATAAACAATGGCGTTGGACTTAACGAACTTGGCGACCTTCCAGCAGAACAGCAGATCTTTGATCTCTTCGGCAGTAGGTTGACGCTTGCTGACCACCTTGAGGTCGGCCTCGGTCACCATGCCTTGATCTCTGTCCTGGATCAGCAGACCACCGTTGACCCGCTTGTAATCCAGGCCCTTGGTACGGCCTTGCCACTGACCACATTCAAGCAGGCGGACATTGGCTTTCTTGGCAACCAGTTCGCGGGCTTGCTCGCTGACTTTAGGAGCGATGATCACTTCAACAAACTGACGCTCGACAATGGCCGCCGCAGTAGCGCCGTCCAGCTCACGGTTGAAGGCGATGATGCCGCCGAAGGCCGAGGTAGGGTCTGTCTTGAAGGCGCGGTTGTAAGCGTCCAGCAGATCGCTGCCCAGGGCGACACCACAGGGGTTGGCGTGCTTGACGATAACGCAGGCGGGTTGCTCAAACTCCTTGACGCATTCCAGCGCGGCGTCAGTGTCGGCGATATTGTTGTAAGACAGCGCCTTACCCTGCAGCTGCACGGCAGTGGCGACCGAGGCTTCGTCTGTGTTGAGGTCAACATAGAAGGCGGCACTCTGGTGGCTGTTTTCGCCGTAGCGCAGATCTTGCTTCTTCAGCAACTGAGTGTTGAAGGTGCGCGGGAACTTGGAATCCTGGTGACACTCGTCCTTGCTGTGGGCCGGAACCTGAGTACCGAAGTAGTTGGCTATCATGCCATCATAGGCGGCCGTATGTTCAAAGGCGGCAATGGCCAGATCGAAACGGGTCGCCAGAGTGGTTGAACCCTGGTGGGCCGCCATTTCTGCCAGTACGCGTTGATAGTCAGAGGCGTTGACCACTATGGTGACGTCTTTATGGTTCTTGGCCGCGGCGCGCACCATGGTTGGGCCGCCGATATCGATATTCTCGATGGCGTCTTCCAGGGTACAACCCGGTTTGGCAACGGTTTCGGCGAAGGGGTAGAGGTTAACGGCCACCAGGTCAATCGGGCCTATGCCGTTGGCTTCCATGACGGCTTCGTCCTGGCCACGACGGGCGAGAATACCGCCATGCACTTTGGGATGCAGTGTCTTGACCCGGCCATCCATGATCTCTGGGTGACCTGTGTAGTCTGAAACTTCAATGACAGGTATAGCGTTATCCGCCAGCAAGCGGGCGGTGCCTCCGGTGGACAGCAGTTCAACGCCCTGGGCATGCAGCGCCTTGGCGAACTCCAGGATTCCGGTCTTATCAGATACGCTCAAGAGCGCGCGACGTATGGGTCTGGCATTATTCATTTGGGTACAGTATTCCACTTTTTTATATTCAAGGATCTTTCGGAAAACCAGGCAGTGCTGATTGGCATTGTTTTCCAAAAGTCCCTCGAATGGTCCGGGAACCCTCAAGGCGCGCTGTATTTTAACGTAAAACGATTTGCCGCGGTGTTTTTTCTACGCGTTTCACAATATTGCTCTGCGAACAAGCCAAAACCCCGAAGCGGGATAAAAAACACTTGACCTTGGATTAAGCTCTAAGCTTTATACTTGAATAGGAATTATTAGCAGGAACTGCATATGTACAGGATAGGTGAACTGGCCAAGCGCTTTGATATCAAGGCCGATACCCTGAGGTTTTACGAGAAACACGGCCTGCTGGCACCCTCTATGCGCACCGACTCCGGTTACCGGGTCTACAGCGACAGGGATGCCGAGCGGCTGAAGTTTATTCTCAGGGCCAAGGCGGTAGGTTTTACCCTGGGGGAGATAGCCGAGCTTTTGTCCATTGAACTGGATAAGTCCAACCGTGCCTGCAGCGATGTCAAAGGCATGGTGGACGACAAGTTGGATAAGGTGCAGCAGAAAATTGCCGAGCTTAACCAGTTCCGCCAGTCTTTGCAGTTACTGTCTGATACCTGCTGTGGCGGCCCTGAAAGTGCCGAGCATTGTTCGATTTTGGAGGCGTTGGAGTCCTGTGACGATGAGCTGTCCCCCAGAGTCGAAACCGGCAAGGGTCACAAGCACAGTCATGCCAATAGCCGTGTAAGTAGGGGCGCAAAATCATGTTGATGGATAATTTTATTGAGCTGTTTCTCGAGTCGGCCCCCTGGCTGCTATTGGGGCTGGTGCTGGCGGGGCTGCTAAAGGTTTTTGTTCCCATGAGCTGGATGCAAAAACAATTGGGGGGCCATGGCCTCAAGACCACTGTCAAGGCGGCCCTGCTGGGCGCGCCTTTGCCGCTGTGTTCCTGCGGCGTTATCCCGGCCGCCGTTGGCCTGAGACGCAGTGGCGCCTCCAAGGCGGCCACCACCTCTTTTCTGGTATCGACCCCTGAAACCGGTGTCGATTCGGTCACTGTGTCCTATGTTCTGCTCGGCCCCTTTATGGCGATTGTCAGACCTATTGCCGCGGTATGCAGTGCCATAGTGGCGGGTTTGCTGGTTGGCCGCGATGATGAGCCGGTTTTGCCCTCTGAGGTAGTGAAGAAGAGCGAGCCGGAGAAGGCTCAAGCCAAAACAGTGGCTCAGTTCAAGCCGGCAGCCGCCGAGACCTACAGTTCTCTCAAGGCCACGCCGACACAAGCTCAGAGTTCCTGCTGTGCCCCGGCCAAGGTGCAAGAGGCAGACTGCTGCAGTACGGTTAAGATCAGTACCGCTAAGGCCAGCACCGTCGGCGGGTCTTGTTGCTCTTCGGTCAAGGAAGAAGCCACTCAGTCCTGCTGCTCGCAACCCAAGGTAGAGACGGCTTCATGTTGTTCATCATCACAATCGGCCTCAAGCTGCTGCGACAGTGACGATATGGCGGCTGAACTTAAGTCGAAGTCTGTCTTGCATAGAGTGCTGGCTGGTCTTAAGTATGCCGCGACGGATTTGGTGCGTGACACCGCCATCTGGTTGCTGGTGGGGTTGTTCTTTGCCGCGCTGGTACAGACCTATGTGCCGGGAGATTTCCTGGCCCAATGGGGCGGCGGTATTCTGGCCATGTTGGTGATGGTTCTCATCTCCATCCCCATGTATATCTGTGCCACTGCTTCGACGCCTATAGCGGCAGGTTTGCTGTTGGCCGGGGTTTCCCCGGGCGCTGTGTTGGTATTTATGCTGGCGGGACCTGCCACCAACATAGCCACTCTGGGCGTAGTCGCCAAAGAGATGGGTAAACGGGCGCTTTACGGCTATCTTGGCGGGGTACTCGGGGTGGCGCTGCTGGCCGGAATGCTGGTGAACCTGCTGGTGGCGAACTTTGGTTTTGAAGTGATGCCGCAAATAGGGGAAGAGCACCAGTTACTGCCACAGGCTGTGGTTAACTGGTCGGGGATTATTCTGGCGCTGCTGATGGGCAAGGTGATTTACGACAAGATCCCCAGGCGTTGGCTGCGGCGGGATTGCTGCTCCGGCTGACACTCAACAGATATAGGGAAAGGCGCTCGATTGAGCGCCTTTCGTTTTATCTATTGCCAAACAGGGGCTGTGAAGGGAGGGGGTCATTTGCTTTGTTTGATATTCTCCACAGGATTGAGTTTGGCCTGTTTCTTGGCTATTTTGGCGGCCCGTTTCTCCTTGGCAGAGTGCATGGGTTTCTTCTTTTGCTCTTTGCTGTTTTTGTGCTCTTTCATGGTGTTGATTCCATTGATAGCGAAAGCCTGGCTGGGGTTTATCTCCCCGCTTCCTGCAATTTAAGATCCACTTACAGCTGGCATACCGGTCAGTCAGACACCGGTGTGATTCAACCAGTTGGTCGGCCTGGGCCGACCTGGATATTTTACGCCTGTTGCTGAAATACTGCTGTCGGCTTCAATAGAATATTTGTGAATAACGCTCTGGTTTTGAGACGGTATTTGACTAAGGGACGGGAACAAGTTTTATCTGAGCTCTGCGTCGGCTTGCTGGCCTGAATGCAAGGCGCGGTTCGCAGCCAATGGCCCTGGCCCTTTGCAAGAATTTTCTAAGAGTATTTCACTACAAAGTGGCCAGGGTTTGCGAAAGCTTGTGCGAGAGAGCGAGTGAAGCCTGGACGAATCTGTCGCTGCCACAACTTTTTTAAAGTGCTTCCGCCTTGAGTATGGCTCTTGGGCGTCTGGCTCGATACTGCACCAGGCTGACCCCGGTCAGCACTAAAGCACCGCCGACATAGTGAGGTATTCCCAATTGCTCATCCAGTAGCGTGGATGCCAGCACGGCAGTGAAAATTGGCATCAGATTCATAAAGATGGCAGTTCTCTCTGTGCCCAGTAGGGCTATTGCTTTGATCCAGGCCCAAGGCGCCAGAATCGAGGCACAGATAGCGGCATAGGCTATCAAGGGCAGTGAAGCCTGAGTAATGCTGATACTGCTGGCAAAGAGCAGCAGGGGGGACAGCATGAATACGGCGAACAGTATTTGCATGTACAACAAATCCCAGGTCGGCAGTTGCAGTGACCAGCGTTTCAACAGCACGCCGTAGAGGGCATAGACCACGGCGGCCAGCAGTAACAGGAGATCGCCGGGAACCACTGAGGTGGACAGCCGGGCCAAGTCGCCTTGGCTGAGCATAAACAGTAAGCCGCTGAAGGAGATAAAGGCGCCAAGCAGTGCCAATTTGGAGAGCCTTACTCCGAGTAAAGGCACCGCCAGCAATAGGCTGAGAACCGGCACCAGAGAGGTAATCAATGCCATATTGGTGGCGCTGGTGGTCGCGGCGGCAAAATACGCCAGGCTTTGGTTCAGCACCATTCCTAGGCTTGCCAACACGGCGAGTTTGCCAAGATGAGGGCGAATCATGGCGCGGCGGCGCCAAACCCCGGGAAGCAACACTGGGGTCAATAACAAAAGTGCAAAGGCCCAACGATAGAAGGAGATGGCTTCCGGCGCTATAACATCGGCGGAGAGTTTATTAACCAGACTATTGCCGGCCCAGATGGCTACCGCCAATAAGGGAAAAAGATACAAAAAAGGACTCCTCAGCCCTAAGAACAAGGCTTAACAGATAGATAATAGGGGCAGATTATTTCACGTCTTATGTGATATACATATCTGCTATCAGACAAGTTCAATCCGCCTTCGGACATAGGTATATGGCTAATATTTATCATCCACCGGGGCAGCATCCTGGTGATGGCTCACAGGTGTTTTTCTATTACCAGCAGTTTTCACCCGATACGCTGACACCCATGCACAGCCATACCTGGGGGCAACTGCAATTGAGTCGCGGTGGTTTGATGGAGCTGGTGGCTCAAGGGCGGCGCTTTATGTCGTTGTCGCAGTGCGGTATCTGGATCCCGGCCGGTATAAAACATGAGAGCTACATGCGCCGCTGCGTGCAGTACAGTTCAATGAATGTGCCGCAGGAACTGGCTACCAGGCTGCCCAAGCACATCTGCCTACTGGAGTTGAGTCCGATAGCGGAAGCTATTTTGATGGACTTGAACTCAAGAGGTGTTGAGTTGGCCCATACGCCTGAGGATCAAAGGCTGCTTAAGGTGCTGTTGGATCAATTGAGTCGGGCCAGGGAAGTGCAGCCTTTTTTACCGGTAACCGACCATCCCATGTTGCAAGCCATAGCTGCCGAGCTGGAAGCCGTACCTGAGGGCGGGCGCAGTTTTGCTGCCTGGGCAGATACCTTGGGGACAACAGAACGTACGTTGGCGCGCTTGTGCCAGGCAAGGCTTGGGATGAACTATACCGAGTGGCGGCAACGTTATCGCTTTATCCACAGTTTACAATTGCTGCGGCAAGCGATATCAGTAAAAGAGGTGGCATTGACGCTGGGGTATCATCAGACCTCGCCCTTTATTAGTTTGTTTCGCAAGTATGCCGGTTGTACACCACAGGCTTACAGGCAACAACTGGCCCAAGGAAGTGCCCTTGTTCTTCCTTGAAAAAAAGGGGCGCCTTAAGGCGCCCAAAAGGTGGCTCGAAACTAAGGAAGGTGCGAACAAGTCCTCGTGGCACTCTGGCTTACACAGCAATTGGCGTTCAAGGCATCTGACTGAAGGCATGCCGGGGCCTGTCGAAGTCGGATAACGCAGAGAGCCCTTTGCAGTGAAAGCCCCGAAGGGCGTGGCTTACAGGCCTGCCTGCTGTGTTGTGTTTCTTGCAAAGGACTAGGGCCATTTGCTGCGAACCACGCCTTGCATTCAGGCCTGTAAGCCGACGCAGAGCACACATGGGACTTATTTGCACCTTCCCGAAGGAGTAGCTTGGGCTTACTCTTGATCTGCGCGTTTTTCGCGCTTTTCCCGTCGTTTTTCTTTCAGGGATTTAGTTGGTTTTTTCTTCGCTTTTTCTTTACTCATGAGCGTATCTCCTCTTCAATGACCCCTCTCCACGCCGCCGCTTTGCTAGGAGAGAGGGCTGTTTCCCCTTTGACCGACCGGGAAAGAGGCGGTGGTCAAAGGATTAAGCCAAACCCCGGATCATCCTGTCGGGGCAGTTCACGGCTGAATTAAACACTTCAAGGCACTGTCTCCTCTTGTTAAGCGTCTATAAGCATGCAATCAGGCTGGCAGGCAGGGCCTTGGCTGGTTCAGGGATAAGATCTGAAACAGCACGGGGCCACCTGGTACATCCACTTCAATCAGTTCATCCAGCGTACATCCGAGCAGGGCTTCGCCCAGATCGGACAATACCGAATAGCGGCCGGAGTCGGGATCATGTTGTTGTGGATAAACCAACTCTACCTCCAGAAATTCGCCGGTTTTCAGGTTTTGCAGGCGCGCCTTGGTTCCCGGGTGCACCACACCGCCGCCGGGACAGGGTTGCGCCAGTCTGGCGATCACCGATGCCAGGGTCAGTGGTCTCAATGAGACATTGAACGAGTTTTGCAGATAGAGCTGCGATGTTTTGAATGAAAATAGATCTGCCAGTGCAGACAAAGATTTATACACCACCACAACCTCACAGGCTGAAACGGAAAATGAATAGAAAACTTTGTTACTGCCGGATGCGCGGCCGCACCCGGCTTACACTGGAAATGTCAGTGAGGTGCTCTTGAGAGAAAAAGTGTGACTGTACATAATGAGCCTCCGCAACATCAATGCAAGTGCAAGCACTTAAAAATAAGGGAAAATATGACCAACACCCACCATAGCCCAAGGAGATCGTAAAAGCAAACCCTCAATGGTCACAGCAGATATTGGTCGGGGTCATCTGTGCCAAATTCTCCGGGGGAATGACATAGGGGGGTATGTCCAATACCAGATTACCCCAACGTTGGAACAAGGCTTCATAGAAGTATTCGATAAAGGTGCGGCATTTTCTCGGTAGATAGGCGCGTTTGGGATAGATGAGATTGACAGTGACATGCTCCATGGGAAAATCTTGCAGTATCGGCAGCAAGTCACCTCGCTGCAATGCATCATAGGCAATCATCATAGGTAGGCTGGCGATCCCAAGGCCATCTATGGCGGCTTCTCTGGCCAGGGTGATATTGTTGACCTGCAAGCGACAGTCGGGAATGATCTCTTGCCACTGCTTGCCATCAAATATTCGCCAGTTGCCATCTATGTATGGTGATGCCAGGCGTATTCCTTTGTGCTTCAATAGCTCATCGGGTGAAGCCGGTGTACCAAATTTCTGTAGATATTCCGGGCTGGCCATCAACACCTTGTGGGCATTTATCAGGCGGAAGTTTTCCAGTCTCGGGTCATCCAACCCCTGGACATGAAACATCACATCGATCCCTTCTTCGACCATATCTACTTTGCGGTTGGTCAGTTCGGCTTCAATCTGCATTTGTGGATAGTCTTCCAGAAATTTGGCAATTACAGGGCCGAGAGCTTGCTGGCCAAATTCTATTGGGCAAACAATACGCAGGTTGCCGCGGATAGTTTGCTGACTGGCGCTGAGTTGATCTTCGGCGCTGCGTAAATCCGTGAGTATTTTATTGACTTTGTTGAAGTAAATAGACCCTGCCTCAGTCAGTTTCAGGCTACGTGTGGTGCGTAGTAAAAGCTGTACTCCAGTGCTGTGTTCCAACTCGGCTATCTTACGACTAACGGTCGCTTTGGTGATGCCCATTGCCTTAGCTGCGGCGGTAAAGCTTCCCTTATCAACAACTTGTGCAAAAACCTGTATCCGATTGAGATCCATTTTATTGTTACGCCTGTGAAACAGTGGGTTGAGTATCGGGTATCTAATAAATCTACTGAGACAGTTGTAAAATACCACTGCAAACTTCAGGAGTCTAATGATGTCAATGAGTGAGGCCGTCAGCGTTATCTTCGGCTCTCTTGGAATGTGATTACTGACATCGGCAGTCAATATTTATTGAAGCCAAAAACAGTGCTGATATAAAAACTGATATTGCTTGTGCTCGACCCTTGGTGCCGGATGGGGTTGTGTGAGGTAAGGGGACTCGACAGAGCCCGACTTCCACATTGATAACCCGGTTCGCCGATACAGACCTATTTAGATGCGTTTCCCGACCAAACCTTTACTGGTGTTATCGATAGTCTGTCACCGGCCTCCGGCGCCAAACCTATCCCACCTTCTCTAGGCTACGCCGGGAGATGGCTTGGCGCTTAACTCGGTAACTTGGGCTATTTTTCTTTGTGGCGCTTGGCTTTGAATAACAAGCAAGGCCGGTTATTTTGAGGACTCGGGACGAGCGATCACTGTCTTATCGACCACATCATGGGGCAGGCCAATGATTGGAGCGTGCGTCTCTTGGTTATACATCTTCATCCCTCCTATCGTACTCATTGCTGAGATATTTTGCGCCGAATTTCAGACTGGTGTAGGCTGAGTTTCCGAGAAATAACAGAGTACTACCTGTGCAGTGGCAATTATTACCCTTTACAGAGTTAACCTTGGACTCCCTCTATGAATTGATGAAACTGAGGGTGGATATTTTTGTAGTTGAACAAAATTGCCCTTACCCTGAGTTGGATGAAAAAGACCGCGTGGCGGGGACCATGCACCTGCTTGGCCGCGGTAGTTCCGGAGAACTGTTGGCTTATGCCAGATTGCTGCCAGCAGGTGTCAGTTATTCCCAGGTTAGTATCGGCCGGGTAGCAGTCGCGCCCAAGGCTCGTGGTGATGGCCGCGCCAGGCAGTTGATGCAGGAGGCGATTGTTAATTGTCAAAAGCTGTGGCCGGCTGAAGATATCAAGATTGGCGCGCAGGATTATCTGCGGGCGTTTTACCAGAGTTTGGGGTTTGAAGCGGTTTCAGATGTTTATCTGGAAGATGGCATTCCCCACCTGGATATGTTGTTGCATGCTCAAAAGAAGGACACTTGAATGTCGTTATATCGTATAAACCAGCGTCAAATCGTATGTGTGGCCAGCTTTCTGGCCAAACCAGGCAAAGAACAGGCTTTGATTGAGGTGCTGGCGGCACTAATCACGGATACTCGCAAGGAAGATGGTTGCATTCGTTACGAGTTGAATCAGAGTCGTGATGAGCCGCGCAGGATCACTTTCGTTGAGAAGTTTGTCGACATCGAATCTTTCGATCAGCACTGCGCTAAAGAAGCCATCCAGCACTATTTCCATCAGCAAATGCCTGAGCTGGTAGAGTCCCATCATGTAGAGACTTATCAGGAAGTCATCGTCTGATATTTCCGGGATGAATTGAAGCAGGCTTTAAAACCAATGCCCCGTCCGGGGCATTTTCAGGCCCTGAGGCGAATATCCGGTTGCAGATCCAGCTCTCCTGCCGAGGAGATAGTCGCCAGCTGTGCATGCTGAGCTATGATAGCCAAGGGTCCACTGAGCAGATTACGTACAAACAGCAAGCGATAACCATATCCCTGTAAGCGATAGAAGGCGAGTTGTTGCTCGGCAGTCATGGCATGCCAATGGATGCTATTGCTGACCTGCTCTGCGTCCGGCTTTCGTCTGTCAGGTACTTGTGTGGCGATCATAGTGACTCTTTCCCAGATTGGCACTTGCTGACCATAAGGCGCTGCAGTTGTTACGTATTTGGCTAATATAACAGGCTTGCATGACTTAAAATATGATTTTGTTCAAAAAACAGACTAATTTAGCGCTTCAGTGTTAGCCCTAAAGTTTAAGCCTGGTCGTTACCGGAACATAAAGGGGTAATAGCGATTGGGTCATCGAGGAGGAGCCGTATGTTGTCCTATATTGAACCTGTGTTCCGGCCGCCATCGGAATGGAAATCTCTCATATTGCAGGTAACCAATGGTTGCAGCTGGAACCGCTGCGCCTTTTGCGACATGTATACCCAGGAGCAAAAGCGGTTCAGGGCGTTTAATTTGGAAAAGGTGGAGCAAGACCTGCGCCGGGTTGCAGCTTCCGGCGCCGAGGTGAGCCGGGTGTTTTTGGCCGATGGTGATGCCATGACTTTGCCGTTTGCCAGGTTGGAACAGATTTGTGAGCTGATTCATCACTACTTACCCAATGTCAGTCGCATCAGCAGCTATTGTTTGCCACGCAACCTTGGTAACAAGAGTGTGGAGCAGCTACAGCGGCTGCGGCAACTTAAGCTGTCCTTACTGTACGTGGGCTGTGAGAGTGGTGATGACGAGGTGCTGACCCGTATTGGCAAGGGGGAGAGTTACGCCTCCTCGCTGGCGGCGCTGGAGAAAATCCGTGCTGCCGGGATTAAGTCATCTGTGATGATACTCAATGGTCTGGGGGGGGTGGCTTTATCGAGGCAACACGCACTTAATTCAGCGCGGTTGATGAATGAGGTGCAGCCGGATTATCTCAGTACCCTGGTGGTGACCCTGCCACTTGGCAAGGAAAGAATGGATAGTGCGTTTGATGGCGATTTTCAAATGCCGGACCAAAGACAACTGTTGCTGGAGATGCGTTATTTGCTGCAGGAGTTGGAGTTGAAGCAGACCATTTTCCGTTCGGATCATGCTTCCAATTATTTGGTGCTGAAAGGCATACTTGGGCGGGATAAGGCCAAATTGATGGCGACGGTTGAGGAGGCGCTCGCAGGACGCTTCGCCCTGCGAGCCGAGTGGCAAAGAGGCTTGTGATCAGTTCTCTTGTCGCTCAGTGATCCTTATGTCCCGTGCCGGGCAGGGGATCTGAATTCCTGCTTGTTGCAGGCCTTGCCAGATTTGCAGATTTATTTGGTACTTATCCTGGAAATAGCTGGCAGTGGGAACCCAATAGCGCACGCCGATATCTATGCCTGTGCTGTTAAAACCATTGATACCCACCTGTGATGGGGAGTTGGCATCGACACTGGGATGGCTGCCGAGCACCGCCTGAGCTATGGCTATCGCCTGCTGGGGATCGGCTTGATAGTCGATATTGAAGTGGGTTTCCACCAACTTGTTGGCAAAGGAGTTATGTAGTATCTCGCCGACAATGTGTTTATTGGGAATGCTAATCTGCTCGCCTTCCTCGTTGGTGAGTATGGTCAGCCCCAGATGAATATCTTTGACCAGGCCAGTGGTCCCCTTAACCGTGATGGTGTTGCCCACGATAAAGGGACGAGTGACGATAATGGTCACCCCAGCGGCGTAGTTGGATAACATGCCCTGAATTGCCAACCCGGCACCCAGTGACGCGGCACCTATGGCTGCCACCATGGGGGTGACGCTTATCCCCAACTTACCTAAGGCAACGATGGCGATCATTATGATGATCAGTATCCGCACCAGATGGGTGACAAAGGTGGCCAGGGTGACATCGACATTGTGTTTTGCCAACTGGCGGCTGACGGTGTTGGCCACTTTGGCGGCCAGCCACAACCCCAGTAGAAAGATGATCAGTGCACCCAGGAGTTGGAAGCTGTATTTCACCAAAAACTCGGTTATCAGATCATAAACATTTTGCAGCTGCGCCAACTCCAGCTCCAACCCGGTATTTTTCATTGCTTGGCTCCTTTCCTGAAATGTCGCAAGATATGGACACAATATTCCTGAGTCATGTCACTCACTTGTATTCAATAACAGGGTATTCTGCCTCTTTGTTATGGCAAATTAAAAGGGAACTATATGAAGTCTTTTGCGTTTTTATTTTCTCTGTGTCTGACCATATTGGTCAGCCCTATGATCCAGGCTTCCGAATATACAGTGGGCGATAGATTGACTCCCATTTCGCTGCAGGATCAGCATGAAGCAACCATGGTGTTGGATACTTCGGCCAAGTATCTTTTGTTTGGTCGCAGCATGAAAGGCGGGGAGATCATCAAAACTGCACTCGAAGGCCGTGATAATCAGGCGTTGCAACAGGCGGGTATCTTTTACCTGGCCGATATCAGCGGTATGCCATCCTTGATTGCCAAATTTGTTGCCATTCCACAGATGCGGGATCTGACTTTCAGTATTGCTCTGGACAAAGAGGGTGAGATCAGCAAATTACTGCCCGCCGCCAAGGATGCCGCCAGCCTGATCTCTCTGGACAAGTTGGCCATTACCAAGCTGCAATACTTTGATGATGCCGAAGCCCTGAAGCAGGCACTCAAAGAAGCCGGGCTGCAAGACTGAGCCCTTGGCAGCTAGAGCTTCAGCCGAGCTGCAGACTCAACATACTGATAGCCCCCATCTCCAGGCTGTTGTTGAACAGCAGCCTGCGCTCTCCCGGGAAGGCGCTTCCCAATAAATAAAACAGCGGCTGCAGATGCTCATCTGTTGGATGACACAGCTCGGCGGTGTTGGCATCGACCAGGGTTTTATAGTCCAGCAGCGCTGAGTATTCTTCTGCCAATAAACTGTCGGCAACCGCTTGATTAAACCGGGTCGCCCAAGGCCGTGGTGGGCTGCCTGGTGCCAGGACGCGCAGATTGTGGACCACATTGCCTGAACCTATGATCAGTACGCCTTGCTCGCGCCAATGCCTTAACTCGCGTCCAAGCTGAAATTGCTGCTGCGCTCTGAGGTTTTGATCCAGACTCAGCTGAAATACCGGAATATCGGCCTCGGGGTAGAGGTGAACCAAGGCCGACCAACTGCCATGATCCAACCCTTGCGAATTGATACGAGTGACAGGAATGCTCAAACTGGCAGCAACCTGCTCTGCCAACTCCGGCGCGCCGACGGCCGGGTACTGCATGGCAAAGAGCTCGGCGGGAAAACCGCCGAAATCATGTATGGTTTGCGGCCGACGTGCGGTGGAAATAACTGTGCCCCGTGTCAACCAATGGGCCGAAAGTAATAATATCGCTCTGGGCCTGGGGAGTGTTTGTCCCAGCTTTTGCCACTGCTGTGTGGTGGTGTTGTTTTGCAAAGCGTTCATCGGGCTGCCATGGCCCAGAAACAGCGCCGGCATTATCTGTGTTGCGGACATAGAGTCTCCAAATCAGCTATCGGATGCAGCTCCTGACATATCTGCATTCAGCTTACCCGGATGCTCGATTGAAAATAATCGCAAAATACTCGCTATATACTTCCATTAAATCGAATATCCGGTGCACTTTTGTTTGCCGCTATGCTTTACCTGTAGCCGTTTGCTTTGAAGCACCTTCAAGCGAGCAGCAATCATGGTTTGTATTTGAGGGTGAAAGTAGTAATTGCATGATTCTTAATGGTTTTAATTTGTAGTCGTTAGGGTTTGAATTTTTGGAATAAAAAATTATTTTTAATGTATAAAAATTCATTGCCTGGGAGGCTGAAATAGCGTTTACTGCGCTGGATTTTAATCCGCATCGGCGAGGCTGTTCGCCGCGCTTGAATGTCGAGGAGACACAGGGCCAATGAGCCAATTTCAATCTATTGATGTTGCTGATTATTATGACAATGAAACCTTTGAGCGTATCAAAGCTTTTGCCAGTGATAAGGTGACACCTTTTGTGGTGATAGATACCAAGATCATCGCGAAACAGTATGATGATATGGTGCAGAGCTTTCCCTTTGCTAGCGTTTATTATGCAGTGAAGGCCAACCCGGCACCTGAGATCCTCAGCTTGCTGCGTGATAAGGGGGCCAATTTTGATATAGCCTCCATCTATGAGCTGGATATGGTGATGGAGTTGGGTGTTTCCCCCGAGCGGATAAGCTATGGCAATACCATTAAAAAACGCAAGGATGTCAGAGCTTTCTACCAGCGTGGCGTGACTATGTTTGCCTCAGACTCAGAGGCCGATCTGCGGATGATTGCCGAAGAGGCCCCTGGGGCCAAGGTTTATGTGCGGATCCTCACCGAAGGGACTGAAACCGCCGATTGGCCTTTGTCGCGTAAGTTTGGCTGTCAGAACGAGATGGCCTATGAGCTTTTGGTGCTGGCCAAGGAGTTGGGGTTAAAGCCATACGGCTTGTCGTTCCATGTGGGCTCTCAGCAACGGGATATTGGGGCTTGGGACGCGGCTATCGGTAAGGTGAAGGTGATATTTGACCGGCTCAAAGAGGAACACGGCATAGTGCTGGAGATGATCAATATGGGCGGCGGCTTTCCGGCCAACTATATCGACAAGACCAATAGTCTTACCACTTACGCCGAGCAGATCATTCATTTCCTCAAAGAAGATTTTGGTGAGCAGTTGCCCAAGATAGTGCTGGAACCCGGGCGCTCCTTGATTGCCAATGCCGGAGTGTTGGTCTCTGAGGTGGTGCTCATCAGCCGTAAGTCCAACACGGCACTGGAGCGCTGGGTATTTACCGATGTCGGTAAGTTTTCCGGGCTGATTGAGACTATGGACGAAGCGATTAAGTTTCCGATTTACACTGAGGCTCAAGGGGAGCTGCAACCTTGCGTCATTGCCGGGCCTACCTGCGATAGCGCCGATATAATGTATGAACAGTACAGTTATGGGTTGCCAGAGGAGTTGGCTATCGGCGATAGGCTTTATTGGTTGACCACTGGCGCTTATACCACCACTTATTCGGCTGTGTGCTTCAATGGTTTTCCGCCTTTGCAAGACTACTACTTGTAATCCTGGCTAGGGTTTTAGCCTAAATTGATTTACACAGGGTGCCAATTGGCACCCTATCTGTTTGGGGTTAATTGTTCGCCTTGAGGATGGCGAAAACTTGTTCTTTCAACTCCAGTTTACGCTTTTTCATCTCTTTGACTTCTTGGGTAAATTCACTGGATAGTTGGCTTTCCTTATTCTTTATCTCTTTATCCAGCAGATTGTGTTCATCAAAAAGCTTCTGAAAATGGCTATCGCTGTTCTTGAGGCTGGTGATCAGATCGCGGTATTCCGGAAACATTGGCGCACTCCTGTTGGTTGGGGGATTAGTGTTAACCCTACTCTGTTTGAAATGACGAATTTGTGACCTTGATCAACGGAAAGATTAACCGTTTGGTGGAGGTGAGAGAGGCCTTTTACTGCTATGCTTTCGAACAAGTTGCGGTAAAAATAGTCAGACAATTGTAGCCAACTTGGTAACTCTTTTACGGCTTAATATTTAATTATTGCCGTAAAATCTGTGATCAAGTTAATCTTATCCGCTTCCATACTGGGATAGAGTCTCGTTGAGACGAATTTTACAATCAAAATTGAAAGGGGTTTTCACTATGGCTGATGTATTTCACTTGGGTTTGACCAAGCAGATGTTGGATGGCGCCACACTGGCTATTGTGCCCGGCGATCCTGAACGAGTTAAACGTATCGCTGAATTGATGGATAAGCCGACTTTTTTGGCAAGCCATCGTGAATACACCAGCTATCTGGCTTATCTTGATGGTAAGCCGGTGGTGATTTGCTCTACCGGTATTGGTGGTCCTTCGACTTCCATCGCAGTGGAAGAGCTGGCGCAATTGGGGGTTAATACTTTCCTGCGTGTCGGTACTACAGGTGCAATTCAGCCTCATGTGAATGTGGGCGATGTGATAGTGACTCAAGCTTCTGTGCGTCTCGATGGTGCCAGCTTGCACTTTGCACCAATGGAGTTCCCTGCTGTGGCTAACTTTGAGTGTACCACCGCCATGGTTGCCGCCTGTCGTGACGCCGGAATTGAACCACATATTGGGGTTACAGCCTCATCCGACACCTTCTACCCGGGGCAGGAACGCTATGATACCGTTAGTGGCCGGGTAACCCGCCGTTTTGCCGGTTCAATGAAGGAGTGGCAGGAGATGGGCGTACTCAACTACGAAATGGAGTCGGCGACTCTGTTCACCATGTGTGCCTCTCAAGGCTGGCGTGCTGCTTGTGTGGCCGGTGTGATTGTCAACCGTACCCAGCAAGAGATCCCCAATGAGGCAACCATGAAACAAACTGAAGTCAGTGCGGTTTCCATTGTGGTCAACGCCGCCAGAAAACTGCTGGCCTAGGCCTAATAGGTAAAAATGGAAAAGGCGCTCAACGAGCGCCTTTTTAATGAAGCATGATCCGGCTCAGAAATGGTACTGAGCTATTACCGAATAGGTGTTCTGGTCGACACCGTCTACACCATACTTGTTCTGCCAGTAATCATATTCAATACCCACCAAGAGTTTATCCTTTTTGGCTTCACCAAAGAGTGTGGCGCCCAGGTCATATTTTATCTGGGGGTTGATGTGGATATTTTCTTTGTAGCCGTCTTCATCGGCGGCGAATACCCAGTCAATAAAGCCGTCGAAAACAATCTTGCTGTTGCCCACGGGAATGTCCATACGGAACACCGGAGTCAATTGCCAGCCATCGCTGAGATTGGCGCTGTTTTGGGCGTCACGGCGATAGGTGTTGAGTTGGAAATAGGTGAAGTAGGGCAGTTTGAGATCCATGCCGACACCGTAGAGTAGCGTCTCAACCGGGCCTTCACCCTCTTCAAACGTCAGCGCCAGCGACAGGTCGGTTACCGGACCGAAACCCACAGGTTCGCCGAGAATTTTACCGGCACTGAAGCGGGTAGAGATCTCACCATAGGTAGTATTGTCTTTGCCGCCATTGTGGCCGTTGAAATTGATAAAGTCCTGAAACACAAACCAGTCACCGTATTTCCAGCCACCGGCGGTTTCCAGGGTAAAAGTGGTTTGTTTGTCGGATGGTGCCAGGTCATAGTCCTGGCCATAGAGTGCGGTTACATTGATATCCCACCATTGCACCAGAGGTTCGCTGAATGCTTGAGGCGAGAGTAACAGAGCTGCACACAGGCAGATTTTTTTCATCTTAGAGTATCCCTTTGGTAGAGTCAGAAGCGGTTTGCTGTTGTGCCGGCAGCTATCTGTTGACGAAATATTTCGTCAAGGCTGAATTCTGTGATTCGATTGCCGGTCAAAAAGCCATGGCAATATAGGGAAAAATTGCGTTGGACTCAAAGCTTTTTTAACTGGCAGAAATACTTGTTACTTAATAATATTTTTGAATTTATTCAATGACTTAACTTGTATTTTGGGAGCTGTTGATTCGAGGCGGGTTAACGGGGATGTAAAGAAAAGTTGAATTTTGTGAGCTGAAAGTCATTTGTGCGGCTCATTCAAGGTCGTTTCAATTGCCCGTCATGACATATTATGTCGCCAAGGTGCGTAACTGCTGATATAGTGCTGAGAATGGATACTTGATTTTTGGGGGGGAGGGATATATGGCATCTTCGGATCCCATGCTTTATTGGGCCTTAGTCGGTATAGTGCTGATGCTGGCCGAACTGATACTGCCTGGCGGGATAGTAGTATTTCTCGGCGCGGCTTGTCTGGTGGTTGCCGGGGCTATCTGGGTGGGTTTGGTTGATGGCTTGGCCCAAAGCCTAACCCTGTGGTTTATCTCCTCAATCGTTTTGTTATTGAGCTTCAGGCAACTGACTCAACGCTTGGTGGGAGGGGACTCTCACGTTGGCAATACTGACGAAGAGCTGGATCTGTTTAATTTGCCGGCTCGGGTCAAGGAAACTATTGGGCCGGGTGAAAAAACCGGTCGCGTCGAATTTCAGGGGGCGGATTGGCCTGCACTGGGAGACGGCTCGGAGATCCCGGCCGGCACTCGGGTGAAGATCATCTGTCGCGACAATATTGCGCTGGTCGTGGAACCATTAGACGACTCTGAATAATCAATCAAGCAGGAAGGACTCTATGTTTGCATTTACCATTTTTATACTCTTTGTTCTGTTTATTCTCTATAAGCTGATGTTGATTGTGCCCATGCGTGAGGTGCATGTCATTGAGCGTTTGGGAAAATTCCGTACAGTGTTGCAGCCTGGCTTTCACTTTTTAATCCCTTTTTTCGATCGAGTGGCTTATCGCCACGATACCCGTGAGCAGGTGCTTGATGTACCGCCGCAGAGCTGTATCTCCAAGGACAATATCCAGCTGGAAGTCGACGGCCTGGTTTACCTCAAAGTGATGGACGGTAAGCTGGCAAGCTATGGGATTGAAGATTACCGCATGGCGGCGGTAAATTTGGCGCAAACCACCATGCGTTCCGAGATAGGTAAGTTGAGCCTGAGCCAAACTTTCTCAGAGCGTGACGCGCTCAACGAGGCAATTGTCCGCGAAATTGACAAGGCGTCCGATCCCTGGGGGATCAAGATGCTCAGATATGAAATCAAAAACATTAGCCCATCCAGGCATGTGATCCACACCCTGGAGAAGCAGATGGAAGCCGAGCGCCGCAAGCGCGCTGAAATCACCCTGGCCAGCGCCGAGAAAGAAGCGATGATCAATCTGTCTCAGGGTGAGCGGCAGGAAGCGATTAACATCTCAGAGGGCCAGAAACAGAAACGCATCAACGAGGCTCAAGGTACGGCGCAGGAGATTGCGATTGTTGCCAACGCCCAAGCCGAGAGTATGGCCATGATTGCCAAGGCGCTGGCGGTCAACGGCGGGAACGAGGCGATGAACATGCAGCTCAAGGAACAGTTTATCGAACAGGTCGGTGAGATCTTGCAGAAGGCCGATATTTCTGTGGTTCCCACTGAACTGGCGAAGATGGAAGGTTTTTTCGAGGGTATTCAGCAAGTCAGCAATACAGCTGCCGGTAGCAAAGGAGCGCGCAAATGAATCTGGGACAGATAGATACCGACATGGTCGTACTGGGGATCTGGGGTCTTATTTTTCTGGTCTTTATCATCAAGCTGTTTCAGTCGATTCGCTTGGTGCCAACCAAATCCGCCTATATTGTGGAGCGTTTGGGTAAATATCATATGACCCTGGATGCCGGTTTCCATGCGCTGCTGCCATTTATTGATAAGGTTGCCTATATCCATGACCTTAAAGAAGAAACCATAGATGTACCGCCTCAGGAATGTTTCTCCAGCGATGAAGTGAATGTCGAAGTCGATGGGGTTATCTATATTTCTGTGGTGGACCCGGTTAAAGCCAGCTACGGGGTAACCGATTATCGTTATGCTGCGATTCAGCTGGCGCAAACAACCACTCGCTCTGTGATAGGTACTCTGGAGCTGGACCGCACCTTTGAAGAGCGCGACTTGATTAGTGCCAAGGTGGTAGAGGTACTGGATCAGGCCGGTGCCACCTGGGGGATTCGGGTGCATAGATATGAGATCAAGAATATTACGCCGCCGGAAACCGTGAAAAACGCCATGGAGATGCAGGTCAATGCCGAGCGTGAACGCCGGGCATTGCTGGCCAAGAGTGAAGGCGATAAGCAGAGTAAGATCAATCGCTCCGAGGGTTTGAAACAGGAGATGATCAACCACTCAGAGGGTGAGATGCAGCGCCGAATCAACGAGGCCGAAGGTAAGGCCGAGGAGATACTGGCGATTGCCCGCGCTACTGCAGGTTCGATAGAGAAGTTGGCCGAAGTGATCGCTGCGCCCGGTGGCAAAAACGCACTGCGGATGCAACTGGGTGAGCAGTATCTGGCGCAGCTCAGTGGTCTGAGCAAGCCTGGCAGTAAGATAGTCCTGCCGGGGAACATGGTGGACTTTGAATCCTGGATGGCCTCAATCGGGCTGACTGAAGAGAATGATACCATTCCACCCAGGAGTTAATTTAATCCTCTAAGAATGGAAAGGTGGGGATGCGGCTAAGGATATACATTGTCCGGCGCCGTATCCGTGCCCGTTTGATGCGTCTTGCAGGTACTTGTCAGCCACGTGATTATTTACCAGATTGTTTAGTTCTAGGTTTTAGCTTGCGACTCGAATGAGTGCCGTAGTTTCCGGTAGTGTAAACATACTCCAAAGTTGCTGGGTTATGGATTCTGTTTATATATCAAGCCCCTGCATTTTAAAATTATCCACTCCTTCTTTGAATTAAAGTCTTGCAGACCACATTAAGGCCCTGTTCGGGCTTTGATTTCAGTTTTAGTCGGGCAGCGCTTTTTATTACTGCGAGATTTTATTTTTGACATATTATGTCTTTCAAACCTAAGCTAAGGCCACTTATGCCTATCCATTAAGGAGCAAGAGATGAACAGTGGAAGTTACGAGTTGGCGCCATTGACCGGCGTCGCCATTGGCAGCTTTATCGCCTTGATACTGATGTTGGCGGCTATATTGCTGTTTATCCGCAGGCGAAAGATGCCGACAACGGCCAAGAGCGCCGCCTCGGGTTTGCTGTTGGTAACATTGGCGGGTTCTGTGTGGGTATTTTGGCAGGCGCAGGCATCCAAGGTGGAATTGACGGCTCAAAGCCTGGTGATCGAGGTGCCTTTCTACGGTTAGAGCCTGGCTCCTGAGCATCTGCGTATCTCAGAGTCGAAAGTGATTAAGCTCGGCGATGCCAGTGGCCCCAAGCTTGGCATGCGTACCCAGGGCATAGGTCTGCCCGGTTACACCCTGGGGTGGTATCGGCTCAATGATGGCAGCAAAGCGTTTGTGGCTCTGACGGAAAAAGACAGCGTTTTGTTGTTGCCGACCGACCTTGGTTACAGCCTGCTGCTGAGTATGCCTGAAGCGGAGAGTTTGCTTAAGGGACTGGGGCAGAACCTGCCGGGATAAACGTTGAATATTGCTTAACCGGCCCGGAAACTCCATCCGGGCCGATTGTACTTGTTACCTGCGAGAGCGTTTTTGCAGCATATCCAAAGTAAACACCACCAGGGCGGCCCAGATAAAGCCGAAGGTAATGCTCTTTTCGATATCGAAGGGTTCATCGAACAGGGTCACCGCCATGATAAACATGATGCTGGGGCCAATGTACTGGAAGAAGCCCAGCATGATCAGCGGGATCCGCACTGCCGCACCGGCAAAGCACAGCAAGGGGATGGTGGTGATGATACCGGCAGCCATCAGCAGCAGGTTGAGATCCCAACTGTTGCTGAGCATATTGGCGCTGGCTTCACCGGTGCCCAGCAGTAAAAAGCCCAGCGCTGCCGGCATTAACACTGCAGTTTCGACCAAAAGTCCTGTCTTGGCGTCGACATTGACCTTCTTGCGCAGCAGGGCGTAGAAACCGAAGGAGGCTGCGAGCCCCAGGGATACCAGCGGAATTGAGCCGAAGGAAACCAGCTGGATCACCACCCCGGCAGCGGCAAGCGATACCGCAACCCATTGCAGTTTTCCGAGTCGCTCCCCCAGAAACAGCATGCCGAGCATCACATTGAACAGCGGGTTGATAAAGTAGCCCAGGCTGGCATCCAGCATATGATCATTGTTGACCGCCCAGATAAACAGCAGCCAGTTGCCGGCGATAAGAATCGAAGTCAGCAGCAGTACCGCCAACTGTTTCGGGCGCTTGAGTAACAGCCTGAGCTGTCCGAAACCACCGATAAATTGCATCAGGACCCCCATAAAGACGAAGGACCAGATGATGCGGTGCAACAGGATCTCGGGGGCCGAGACATGATGCAGCAACTTGAAGTACAGCGGCGCAAAGCCCCAAAAAATATAAGCGCAAAGGGCGAGAATGACCCCCTTGCGGTATTCGGTTTCAGGCATAGGTACTACACAATGACGAAAAGGAGAGAAGGGCGATTGTAGGGGGCAAAGCCCCTCGGCTCAAGTTATCGACAACAGATTCAGTGTTTGAGTTTTAAACAGCCACTCAGCCGACCATGTAAGTCCCTGTACCAAAAGCGATATGGCTGCCTTTTTCATTATGCAGCTCCATTCGACAGACAGAGACCCTGTTGCCGGCACGGATCACTGTTCCTGTGCCACTGAAGACTTCTCCCCAGCCGGGGCGCAGATAGTCGACCCTGAGATCTATGGTGCTCAGGGTTTGCAGTCGCTGTTGCAGCTGCTCCACTGTCCAGTTGTCGCGACTAATAACCAAGCCGGAGAATGCCGTCAGGCCGCCAACCACATCCAGCACGGTTGCGGTAACCCCGCCATGGAGTATTTTTTGATGTATGTTGCCGATTAGCTCCGGCTTCATTTTGATCTCCACTTCGACACCAGAGGCGTCGTATCGGCGGATCCCAAGGCCGAGAAGATTGTGAAAAGGCACGTGTTTATCAAATACTTCTGCTACCTTGGCGAGTACTTCGGCTTGAATGTCCTGGCTCATAGGGCTTCCTGCGGTTGTTGTTTTTTAGAGCAATCAATCTAACGCTAATATGACCGTTTGCCTAGTCCGGGCGGAAAAATCCCCTCTTGGCTGGCACTCTGGTGTTGGCTTCATTTAGAATAGCGTCCTCTTCTTTGGACACAGACAGTCATGGATCAGCCGCTGAGTATCGCTCCCGAGAGCCTAAATCATCCCCAAGACCCTATGCAGCAAGCCTTGCAGCAGGTGTTCGGCTACCGGACTTTCCGTGAAGGGCAGCGCCAGGTGATTGAACGTGTGATGGCCGGGGAAGACTGCATGGTGATCATGCCCACCGGCGGCGGCAAGAGTCTGTGTTACCAACTGCCCGCATTGTTGATGCCAGGGCTGACTCTGGTGGTTTCGCCGCTGATCTCCCTGATGAAAGATCAGGTCGACAGCCTGCTGCAGACCGGAGTCAATGCCGCTTATCTCAACTCATCCCTGCCCAGGGAGCAGAGCCTCAAGGTGCTGCGCCAGTTGCATCAGGGGGAGATCCGCCTGTTATATGTCTCGCCGGAGCGCTTGCTGCAGCATGAGTTTATTGAACGGCTGCAATCCCTGCCGCTGTCGATGTTTGCCGTGGATGAGGCGCACTGTATCAGCCAGTGGGGCCATGATTTTCGCCCCGAATATGCCCAGCTTGGCCGCCTGAAACAGCTGTTTCCCGGCGTGCCTGTGATGGCGCTGACCGCCACCGCCGACAAGGCGACCCGGGAAGATATCTGCCAGCGGCTCAATATCGCCCCCTATGTGCTTCTTTCCAGCTTTGATAGGCCGAATATTCGCTACACAGTGGCGGAAAAGCTCAACGCCGCCAATCAATTGCGTCAGTTTATTGCCGCGCAGAACGGCGCCGCCGGGATTGTTTATTGCTCCAGCCGCCGCCGGGTCGATGAAGTGGCCGAAAGGCTGCGGTTACAGGGCTATGCCGCCGAAGGCTATCATGCAGGTATGAGCGGTGACGAGCGCGCCAGTGTCCAGGACAGATTTCTCAAGGAACAGTTGGATATAGTGGTGGCCACGGTCGCCTTCGGCATGGGGATCAACAAGTCCAACGTGCGTTTTGTGGTGCATTACGATCTGCCCAAGAGCATAGAGGCCTACTATCAGGAAACCGGCCGCGCCGGGCGAGATGGCCTCGAGGCCGAAGCCTTTATGCTGTTCGAGCCCGCCGATATCGGCCGGGTGCGCCACCTGATTGAGCAGGGGGAACCCGGGCCGCAGCAACAGGTGGAACTGCATAAACTCAATACCATGGCGGCCTTTGCCGAAGCCCAGACCTGCCGCCGCCAGGTGTTGCTGCACTACTTTGATGAACCGGCGCTGGAGCCCTGCGGTAACTGTGATATCTGCCTGGACCCGCCGAAACGCTACAACGGTACCGAGGATGCACAGAAGGTGTTGTCCTGCATATATCGCTTGGGGCAGAGGTTTGGCATGAACCAGTTGATTGAGGTGCTCAGAGGCTCCAAGTCCGCCGCCGTGGTCGACAGGGGGCACGACAAGTTATCCACTTGGGGCGTCGGCAAAGACAAGAGCCATGAACACTGGCTCAGTGTGACCAGGCAGCTTATCCATCTTGGGCTGGCGAGCCAGGATATTACCCGCGGCTCGAGTATTCGCCTGAATCCGGCCGCCAGGCCTGTGCTCAGGGGCGAAGTTGCACTGATGTTGGCCGAACCCAGAATTGACCTGCATGTTACCCGCAGGCGCAGTGTCAGCAGCAAGGCGCCACTCAATTACAATCGCAAGCTGTTTGCCCGTCTCAAGCAGTTAAGGCGCAGCATAGCCGAAGAGCAGGACGTCCCACCCTATCTGGTATTCAACGATGCAACCCTGGCGGAAATGGCGGCGATTTTGCCTACCAGTCAGGGCGAGATGTTGGCGGTCAATGGTGTTGGTGAGCGCAAGTTGGCCCGCTTTGGCGATCAGTTTCTTGACGAGATAGAGGCTTATCTCGCCGGTGACTGATGTTGCTCGGCGGCTTTCTGCTGGCTGAGTTGGTTGACTCCGGCACGCTTCACCAGGCTATCCAGGGTATCGGGCTGCTGCAGCGAGGCTACTCCAATAGGTACACAGTGATCTGCTTGCCAGCTCTGCACTATCGGCTTGAGTTGCTCGCTGACCTGCAAGGCGCCCTGAACCGAGGTGTAGGGCAGCAGGATCACTATCTCATCCATGCTGTAGCGCAGCAGTCTGTCGTGCTCTCTGAGTTTCTGTTCCAGCGCCCGCTGCAGGGCGGAAAGATCCACCTGACGTATATGGCTGGTACTCAGCAGCAGCAGGCTCAAGGGGTAGTTGCCCTTTTTGGCACTGCTGAGCATAACATCTAACTGCTGGGCCACCGGTAGTCTTTCCAGCGCCACAGTGCTCGGTTGTTGCCAGCGGTTACGGCAACTGACCAACCAGAATAGTGTACCTATGATGGCGAGCGCCAGCACTGAAATGGCGCCGTAGGCTTGGCTCAGTTTGGAGCGCTGATCGGCACTGGCAAGACGAATGTTCTGCTGGGTTTCTACCTGCAGCTGCTCCTGCTGGCTGAGCCTGGCCTTGTATTGCATAAAGCGGGTGTTGTTGAGCTGTTTTTGGGCCTCGGCCGCAGCCTGGGCCGCCAGTTTCATCGCCTCGTATGCCGGCTTAAACTCTGCTTTTTCGGCGTAATAGTCACTGATAAGCTGTTGGGTGTAGGCCACTTCATCGGCCAGTTGCAGTTGCTCGGCCTGCTGCGCTGCTTGCATCAGTAGCCTTATGCCTTCATCGTCGTTGCGCTGGGCGAGACGTACCCTGGCCAATAGCCGGGTAGCACGCATATAGTTGTTTACTTTGCCTTGTTTTTCATAGGTTTGCAGGGCAATGCCCACTAACTCATCGGCGATCTCGGTTCTGCCCCTAGCGAGTTCTATCACGGCTATCTGGCTGTAACTGTTGGCAAGTTCCAGCGGTGAGCCTATCTCGGGCAACAGAATTTTGGACTGTTTCAGCAGGCTGTCGGCTTGGGCTGTATTCTCCTGCGCCAGCGCGACTCCGGCGGCCATCAATAACAGCACATGGCGCACTTTGCCTTTGGCTTCATCTGTGTCCAGTGCCAACTTGAGGTAGTAAGCCGCTTGGCGCAGGTCGCCGGTGGAATACATCAGGCTGGCCATGTCGCCGTAAACATAGGCCAGAGGCGGCGATAACCAGGACGGATTCTGACTGCTGATATCCGGGTAGATGTCCAGCGCCAGGCGCAGATCTTCAATGGCGGTGCCATAATTGCCAAGGTCGTTCTCCAGCTGGCCCTTGAGTCTCAAGGCGTTGACCAGAGCCTGGGGTTGGTTGTGGTGTTTGGCCTGTTCAATGGCGCCGTCGAGTAACAGCAGTGATTGCTTCAGATCGTCGAAATTGGCATAGGCATCGGCGCGGCAGATTTGAAAATAGCTTTTGGCCTGTTCCAGCCTTAGCTGCCTGGCTCTGGCTTCCCCCAGTTCTGCCAGATTGATGGCGGCGCCGTTGTCTCCTAATTGCAGGAGTGCTTCACATTTAAATAGCTGTAATCTCAGCATTTGGGCCTGACTCAACTCGGAGGCCTGACGCTCAAGTTCATTGATTTGGGTCAGCGCCAGCGTAGGATACTGATAGAGGGTGTTGGCCAGAGTGTCCAACCGCTCCGCGGCCCAAAGCGCGCCAGAAAATGACCACAGGAGCAAGCTCAGTGCCAAGAGGCGAAAATCCATTTTTTCTCCGCTGAGTGAAGGTGAGTTTTGCCGGGCGAAACCGTGTTGGGATAATAACTATTTTTTATCATTTTTGGCACAAAAAATGATGCTATCGGCAAGATTTTATTCATCTATTTAGCTTTGGAGCGCCAAGGCTGGAATGGTGCAAATCAGCACGTTAAGCCGAAATTTTCAACTGATGCTGAGAAATATAGGCTTGACAGCGGGTAAGCTGGCAGTTAATTATTGAACTTCTTGAACCCGGTGGGAAGAATATAAACCCACTTCAAACGAATTTTTATCTGGTATAGAACGGCTAAATGAACCCACAAATGCAACTGTCTCTCCTCCTCCTTACTCTCGCAGCCACTGCGCGGAGGAGCTAGACTTGCACGTCGATTAGCAAGCCAGAACTCAAAACCCCGCGCCAGAAACCGCGGGGTTTTTTGTTTCTGGCACGGGAAAAATCAATCGAAACCCCTGAATGGAGAATCCAGATGTCTGACAGAGTGTTTATTTTCGATACCACCTTACGGGACGGCGAGCAGGCGCTGGCTGCCAGCCTGACAGTGAAAGAAAAACTGCAGATAGCTATGGCTCTCGAGCGCCTGGGGGTCGACATCATGGAGGTAGGGTTCCCGGTTTCCTCTCCCGGCGACTTTGAGTCGGTACAGACCATAGCCCGGACCATCAAAAACAGCCGGGTTTGTGCCCTGTCGCGGGCACTGGAGAAAGATATCGACGCCGCGGCCCAGGCCTTGTCAGTCGCGGATCAGTTCCGCATTCATACCTTTATTTCAACCTCAAATATCCATGTGCAGAGCAAACTGAAGCGCTCCTTCGACCAAGTGCTGGAGATGGCGGTAGGGGCGGTGAAGTATGCCAGGCGTTTTACCGATGATGTGGAGTTTTCCTGCGAAGACGCCGGCCGGACCCCGATAGATAATCTGTGTCGCATGGTCGAGGCGGCCATTGATGCCGGTGCCCGCACCATCAATATTCCGGACACAGTGGGCTATACCCTTCCCAGCGAGTTCGGCGGCATTATTCAAACCCTGTTCAACCGGGTGCCCAATATCGATCAGGCGGTGATCTCTGTGCACTGCCACGACGATTTGGGGTTGTCGGTCGCCAACTCCATCATGGCGGTGCAGCAGGGGGCCCGGCAGATTGAGTGTACCGTCAACGGCATAGGTGAGCGGGCCGGTAACTGTTCACTGGAAGAGATCGCCATGATCCTGGCGACCCGCAAGGATATTCTGGGGCTGGAGACAGGCATCAAGGCTCAGGAAATTCACCGCACCTCCTCCATGGTGAGCCAGTTATGCAATATGCCTATTCAGGCCAACAAGGCGATAGTGGGCGCCAATGCCTTTACCCATTCATCCGGTATCCATCAAGACGGCATGTTAAAGGCGCAAAACACCTATGAAATCATGACACCTGAGAGCATAGGCCTGAATCGCAATCACCTGAATATGACCTCACGCTCCGGCCGCCATGTGATCAAGCATCGAATGGAGCAGATGGGTTATTCAGAGCAGGATTATTCATTGGATCAGCTGTACGACGCCTTCCTGAAACTGGCCGACAAGAAGGGCCAGGTGTTCGACTATGACCTGGAAGCCTTGGTGTATATGGAGGGCCGGGCGGCGGCCGACGACCACTTCCAGTTGCAGCAGCTGGTGGTGCAATCCGACTCTACCGAGGGCATGGCCACCGCCACTGTACGTATTGAAGCCGCCGGTGAGGTAGTGACCGAAGCCGCCACCGGCAATGGCCCTGTGGATGCTGCCTATAAGGCGATAGCCCGCGCCAGCGGTCAGAGCGTGGATATCTGCAGCTATAAGTTGAGCGCCAAAGGCGAAGGCCAGAATGCGCTGGGGCAGGTGGATATTACGGCTCAGTACCAGGGGCGCAATTTCCACGGTGTCGGCTTGGCTACCGATGTGGTCGAGGCTTCGGCCGCGGCCCTGGTGCATGTGATGAACCTTATTCAGCGTGCCGACCAGGTGGCGGATCATAAACAGAAAATACAACAGAGAAAGGAGTTGGGTGGCGTATGAGTTATCAGATAGCGGTATTGGCCGGCGACGGCATAGGCCCGGAAGTCATGGCCCAGGCCCGAAAGGTGCTGACGGCGGTAGAGCAACGCTTCGACCTGGCAATGGAGTACGCCGAATATGATGTCGGCGGCATAGCGATAGATAACCATGGCTGCCCATTGCCGGCATCGACCCTGGCCGGATGTGAAGCGGCAGATGCAATTTTGTTTGGCTCGGTCGGCGGCCCCAAATGGGAAAAACTGCCTCCCAATGAACAACCCGAGCGCGGCGCGTTGTTGCCGCTGCGGGGCCATTTCGGCTTATTCAGTAACCTCAGACCGGCCAAGTTACATCAGGGGCTGGAACATCTGTCGCCGCTGCGCGCCGATATCTCGGCCAAAGGGTTTGATGTGCTGTGCGTACGTGAACTGACCGGCGGTATCTACTTTGGCAAACCCAAGGGACGTCAGGGGGAGGGCGAGAGTGAAGAGGCGTTTGACACCATGAGATACAGCCGCGCCGAGATCCGCCGAATCGCCCATATCGCCTTCGAGGCCGCCCGTGGCCGCCGCGGCAAGGTGACGTCGGTCGACAAGGCCAACGTGCTGGCCTGCTCGGTACTTTGGCGTGAAGTGGTCGAGCAGGTCGCGAGCGAGTATCCGGATGTGGAACTGGAACATATCTATATCGATAACGCCACCATGCAACTGCTGCGTCGCCCCTGGGACTTTGATGTGATGCTGTGCTCCAACCTGTTCGGCGACATACTTTCCGATGAAATCGCCATGTTGACCGGCTCCATGGGGCTGTTGTCATCGGCTTCCATCAACAGCAGTGGTTTTGGTCTCTATGAACCGGCCGGTGGCAGTGCCCCGGATATTGCCGGCAAGGGGATTGCCAACCCGGTAGCGCAGATCCTGTCGGCGGCCTTGATGTTGCGCCACAGTCTGCAGCAGGAAGAAGCGGCGGCAGCGATAGAGCGCGCCGTTGGCAAGGCGCTGGCAGATGGCTTCTTTACCTGTGAGTTGCTGGCGCCGGAGCAGCGGCATAATGCCAAGACCACGGCAGAGATGGGTGACTATATCGCCAATGCGATTCGGGAGGGGGTGTAATGGGCAAGACATTGTATGAAAAGGTGTGGGATGCCCACCTGGTGGCGACGCCGACGGGAGAAGCGCCGATTATTTACGTCGACCGTCATCTGGTGCACGAGGTGACCTCGCCCCAGGCCTTCAGTGGCCTGAAGATGGCCGGGCGCACACTTCGGGCACCGGATAAGACTTTTGCCACCATGGATCACAACACCTCGACCAAGAGCGCCAGTCTGGACGCCTTGAGCCCCATGGCGCGCACTCAGGTTGAAACCCTGGCACAAAACTGTCGTGAATTCGGTGTGCGTCTGTATGACATTCACCACCCCAATCAGGGCATAGTGCATGTGATGGGGCCAGAGCTGGGCATTACCCTGCCGGGTACGGTTATTGTCTGTGGCGATTCCCATACCGCTACCCACGGTGCCTTTGGCGCGCTGGCCTTTGGTATCGGCACCTCTGAGGTGGAGCATGTGCTGGCCACCCAAACGCTGCGGCAGCTCAAGGCCAAGACCATGAGAGTTGAGGTCAAGGGACAACTGGGCGAGGGCATTACTGCCAAGGATGTGGTGTTGGCGATTATCGGCAAGATAGGCATGGATGGCGGCACCGGCTATGTGGTGGAGTTTTGCGGTGACGCGATTCGCGCCCTGTCGATGGAGGGGCGCATGACGCTGTGCAACATGGCGATTGAGATGGGTGCCAAGGCCGGCATGGTCGCGCCGGATGAAACCACGTTCGCCTATCTTGAGGGGCGTCAGTTTGCGCCCAAGGGCACCGATTGGGATGCCGCCCTGGCAGCCTGGAAGACGCTCAAGTCTGATGAAGATGCCGTATTCGATGCCTATGTGGAGTTGGAAGGCAGTGAAATCGCGCCGCAACTGACCTGGGGCACTAATCCGGGCCAGGTGGTGGCCATAGATAAACCTGTGCCTAACCCCGCCGAGGAGGCCGATGCCACAGTGCGCGGCAGTATGGAAAAGGCGCTGAATTATATAGGGTTGACGCCGGGTACCCTGATGACGGATGTGGCCATCAACAAGGTCTTTATCGGTTCATGCACCAATTCACGTATCGAAGATCTGCGCAGCGCCGCGGCGCAGATCCGCGGTCGGCGGGTGGCTGACGGCGTGACCGCCATAGTGGTGCCTGGCTCGGGACAAGTAAAGGCTCAGGCCGAAGCCGAAGGGCTGGATAAACTGTTTGTCGAGGCCGGGTTTGAATGGCGCTTGCCGGGCTGCTCCATGTGCCTGGCGATGAATGATGATCGCCTGGAAAGCGGCGATCGCTGCGCCTCAACCAGTAACCGCAACTTTGAGGGGCGGCAGGGGCGCGGCAGTCGTACCCATCTGGTGAGCCCTGCCATGGCAGCCGCTGCCGCCATTGCCGGTCACTTTGTCGATATCCGCCACGCTGGCCAGGAGAAATAAAATGCAGGCTTTTACTATTCATCAGGGAATTGCGGTGCCATTGGATAGCGCCAATGTGGATACGGATCAGATCATCCCCAAACAGTTTCTATCCAAGGTCACCAAGGATGGCTTCGGTGTCCATCTTTTTCACGACTGGCGCTATCTGGACGATGCCGGTGAGCAGCCGGATCCTGCCTTTGTGATGAATCAGCCCAGATATCAGCGAGCCTCCATTTTACTGGCGCGGGAAAACTTCGGTTGTGGTTCCAGCCGTGAACACGCGCCTTGGGCCCTGGCCGATTATGGTTTGCGGGTGATTATTGCGCCCAGCTTTGCCGATATCTTTTACGGCAATGCCATCAATAATGGGTTATTGCCGGTGATCCTTGAGGCCGCTGAGGTGCAGCAGTTATTTGAGGAGGTAACGGCGACCGAAGGCAGTGAAATCAAGGTTGACCTGCAGCAGTGTCAGGTTGTTTCACCCTCCGGGAAACGCTTTGTATTTCAACTGGCTGAATCTGCCCGTCATAAGCTGCTCAATGGATTGGATGCTATCGGCCTGACTCTGTCCCATGAGCAGGCCATTGCCGATTATGAAGCCGGGCTGCCGGGCTGGCGGGCCTGATCCAATCTGTATATTCAGCGTACACTTGTACAAGAGCAGACCAGTGGCTTGGTAACTGGGCTGCTCTCTTGTGTTCCAAACAAGTATGTTGACCGTCTTAAACTATAATTTGTCATTTAAAAACAATTGTTTGATTGTTTTATCTATAGGGCGGCAGACTAGAGCTTTGAATGCTTAGTGATTTATGCTGTTTGTCTGGTTTAAATTAAGTGAACAAGTGTTTTTATGGGTTTTTGTTTTAGTTGTATTATTTTTCAATAGTTTATGTTGATTTTATAGTGATTTTTCAATCCTTTTTAGCAAACATTAATGCCATTTATTCTCTGTTTTAAGCACTCTTGAAGTGATCTTTGTCACTTTCTTGTCTTTATGTGGTGATTTTTTTGGTGTTTTACTCTGTTTTTTGCCTTCTGCTTGCAAAGATATTCTGTGTCAGTAAACTGCGCCGCAACAAAATGGAGTGATTACTCTATTTAGAAATTGCTAAATGAACAGGCAGAGAATAACAATGAAGAAACAACTTATTGCTGTCGCCATTGCGGCCAGCTTTGTGGGTGCAACGACTCAGGTACAAGCGGCGGGTTTCCAACTGGCGGAATCTTCCGCGACCGGACTTGGACGAGCCTTCGCCGGTGAAGCGGCCATGGCCGATAACCCAGCGGTTCAGGGGCGTAACCCTGCCATGCTCAGCTATCTTGAAGGTCGGCAGATCTCTGCCGGGGCCATCTATGTGATGCCGGACGTTGACGCCACAGGCCAGGTTTCGCTGGCATCTCCTTTGCTGCCGCAATCTATCACCATGAATGCCGATGCGCTCGATGTGGCAGACAACGCCGCAGTACCTAACTTCTATTACTCCAACCAGCTCAACGACAGCTGGACCTGGGGCCTGGCTCTGAACTCCAACTATGGTTTGTCTACCGAACTGCCGGCCGCCCATGCGGCCTCCATTTTCGGTAACAAGACAGCCATTACCACAGTAGAGCTGAATACCAATATCGCTTACCGTATTGATGAGCGTTTCACTGTGGGTGCCGGTTTGCGCGGCGTATATGGTGACGGTGAAATCGGTGCTTCGGTTCCAGGCTGGATTGAAGGTGTTCGTGCCATCCCTGGCTTGCCTGCAGAGGTGACCTCGCGTTTGCCTGCCGCCGGCACTGAGCTTAAGCATCTGGAAGGCGATGATTTCGGTTATGGATGGCAGCTGGGGGCCAGCTGGCAGATCAACCCTGATCATCGCTTGGGCATCGCCTATCACAGCCACGTTGAGCTGGATCTGGACGGTCAGGCGCGCGGCCTGGTCTATACAGGCGGTAATGCCGAGGTGGATGGTTACCTGCCATTGGAGTTGCCGGCATTTGCCGAGCTGGCTTCTTACCATCAGTTGACCGACAACTGGGCGATGCATGCCAGCATCAACTGGACCGACTGGAGCGTGTTCAACAAGCTGGTGGCGTATTTCCCCGGCGAGCAGAAGCCTGTCGGTGGCCTGGAATCCGATCTGGTTAAGGAAGAAAACTTCAAAGACAACTGGCGCTTTGCTCTGGGTACCAGCTACCAGCTGAACAACGCATGGTTGCTGCGTGCCGGTGTTGCTCTGGATAAGACAGCGGTTGACGATGAATACCGTACCATCACTATTCCAGATACCGACCGTCTCTGGTTCAGTGTCGGTGCCGGTTATGCGCCCAGCAAGAACCTGACAGTGGATCTGGGTCTGACCTATATCCGTGCCCACGGTGATGCTCCTATCACAGAGACTCAAGATTTGATGGGCCTGGCTCAGGTTGCCTTCCAGGGCGATGCCAGCGGCCACGTCTGGTTGGCGGGTCTGCAAGTGACCTACAAGATGTAATACCATTCCAGCCAAGGAATGAGACAAGAGCCCCGCCGAGCGGGGCTTTTTCATATCTGTCAGGCAGGCCAGATCGGCTTGATGGTCACCAAGGTTAGATCTAAGGCTGTTTTATACTTGGCGTGGCCGGTCTCAGGGCTTATATTCATGCTATTGCCAACAAAAGAATAATAAGCCCATGAAATATCCATTCTTGTTTGCCAGCGCTATCTCACTGATTTCAATGCCGAGTTTGGCCGAGTCCGATCCTGTCAGTTTGTTTATTCAGGGGTTCAATGAGCAAAAGATTGAGCTGATGCTGGCGCAAACCACCGAAGAGGTGACTTGGTTTAATGTCAGCATCACCAAGGTCGATCTGCAGGCTTCCGGGCATTCGGAGTTGGGCGCGGCGATGACCGACTATTTTCAAACTTTGCCGGGGGCCAAGGCCAGTATTCTTGGCTCGCTGAGTTCGGGTAACTATGTCAGCACCTTGGAAAAGGTCAGCTGGCAACAGGATGGCGAACAACACAGCCAATGTAATATGGGCGTTTATAGCTTGAGGGGCGATAAGATTGCCGCCGTCTGGTATTACCCGGCGCAGGAGTGTGATATTCCCGAAGCGGAAATCGGCTTACCCCGGGGCGATCAGCCCTGGCAGCAAAATTAATTCAGCCACCCAAGAAAGCTTTCACGTGCAAAAAAAATATATTATTGCCCTGGATCAGGGCACGACCAGCTCACGGGCGATTATTTTCGATCAGCAGGCCAATATCGTGGCCGTCTCCCAGCGGGAGTTCAGTCAGCACTACCCACAACCCGGCTGGGTCGAGCATGATCCCATGGAAATCTGGGCATCCCAGAGTTCGACACTGATAGAAGTCATTGCCCGCGCCGGGATCCACAGTGACGAAGTGGCAGCCATCGGCATCACCAATCAGCGGGAAACCACTGTCATCTGGGATAAGCTCACGGGTAAGCCGATTGCCAACGCCATTGTTTGGCAGTGCCGGCGTAGCAAGGAGATCTGTGAGCAGCTCAAGGCCGAGGGGTTGCAGGACTATGTCCGCGACAATACAGGTTTGTTACTGGATCCCTATTTTTCAGCCACCAAGATTAAGTGGCTGCTGGATAATGTCGAGGGTGCCCGCGAGCGGGCCGAAAGAGGCGAGTTGCTCTTTGGCACTATCGACAGCTGGCTGGTATGGAAGCTGACCGAGGGCAAGGTGCATGTGACCGACCCCACCAATGCGTCGCGCACCATGCTCTACAACATCCACAAACAATGCTGGGATCAGACCCTGTTACAGGCGCTGGACATCCCTGCTTCGTTGTTGCCCGAGGTCAAGCCGTCTATGGCTGTTTATGGCACAACCCGGATTGCCGGTGAGGGCAGTGAAATTCTTATCGCCGGTATGGCCGGGGATCAGCAGGCGGCGCTGTTCGGCCAGCTGTGCGTCGAACCCGGCATGGCCAAGAATACCTATGGCACCGGCTGCTTTTTGCTGATGAACACAGGTGACAAGGCGGTGCGCTCAGAGCATGGGTTGCTGACCACAGTGGCTGTAGGCCCCAAGGGTGAGGTGCAATACGCGCTGGAAGGCTCGGTATTTATGGGCGGCGCGACCATACAGTGGCTGAGGGACGAGTTGGGGCTTATTCGTGATGCCCAGGACACAGAGTACTTTGCCTCCAAGGTAGAAGATACCAATGGGGTTTATCTGGTGCCGGCATTTGTTGGGCTGGGAGCCCCTTACTGGGATGCCAACGCCCGCGGCTCCTTGCAAGGATTGACCCGCGGGGTAAACCGCAACCACATCATACGTGCGGCGCTGGAATCCATCGCCTATCAGAGCCGGGATCTGCTGGATGCCATGAGTAAAGACAGCGCGGTTGCACTCAAGCAACTGAGGGTGGATGGCGGCGCCGTGAGTAACGACTTCCTGATGCAGTTTCAGGCCGATATCACAGATACTCAAGTACTGCGGCCGGCCTTGACCGAAACTACCGCCATGGGCGCGGCATTTTTGGCCGGTCTTGCCTGTGGTTTCTGGGGCTCGGTGGAAGATCTTTCTCACCGGAGCGATGTTGAACGTTGCTTCGAGCCGGCCATGGATGAAGGACGGCGGGAGCTGTATTACCGCGGTTGGCAAAAGGCGGTGGACAGGTGTCGCCACTGGCATGAAACCGAGGAACTGTGATGTGCCGGGCGGTTTCTTGTCGGCTGTTATTGTCTCCCATTGAATAGTGACTCAAAATAGTGCCCCAAAGACACCAAAGTGAGCCCGCCATGACAGTGACGACCGAAGACGAATATCTGGCGCAATACAATATCCATGATTATCCGCTGCCGCTAACCAGTGTCGATAGCGTGCTGCTCTGTGTGCAAGAAGGGCAATTGTGTGTGCTCTTGGTCAAGCGTTCCGGGTTTCCCTGCAAGGGGATGTGGGCATTGCCGGGAGGCTTTATCGATCTGCAGCAGGATCAGGATATCGATGCTTCGGCCAAGCGCAAACTTAAGCAAAAGACCGGGATAGTGCCGCCCTACCTGGAGCAGTTACAGAGTATAGGCAATGGCCGCCGGGATCCCAGAGGCTGGTCGGTCACCATCAGCTATTATGCGCTGATGCCTCATCTTGACCCCGTCATGGAAGGGTCTGAAGAGAGCCGCTGGTTCAGCTTGCAGTCGCTGCCCGAACACTTGGCCTTTGATCACGCCGAGATCATAGCCTTGGCACAGGAGCGCTTACGCCAAAAGGCGCTCTACAGCCTGGTGGCGGCTTTTGCCCTGCCGGAATTGTTTACCCTGGCCGAATTGCAGCGAGTGCATGAGGCCATCCTGGGCAAGCCACTGCAGAAGAAATCCTTCCGGCGGCGAATCGAGCAGGCCGGCGTGCTCGCCCCCTGTGGCGAGGGCCGGGCCGAAGTCGGTCGCCCACCCCAGCTCTACCGGGTATTGCCTGAAGCCGCCGATTATCGCTTTGTACGCAACCTGGAAGCTTGAACTCCATTCGAGATTTTTTGGTTTATCACTATCTTAGCTATTGGTTTAATTCTTTTTTTAAATAAGTGTCCTATAGACTCAAAATAAGCTTGACCGCTCTAAGTTGTTGCTTTAGGTTAAGTGTCATTAAGACACTTAGTGGTGAGCGATATGGATATCAGTATTGAGCTAGTAAACAAAGATGCGACCCGACAGGCTTTGACTGTTGAGCAATGGCAGTTTGCCGGTGGTGAGCAGCATGTGCGTTTGGCAGGTTTTGATCGACAACAGCTACAGAGCGCGATTATCTACGCCAGGTTGCAGAGCAGTGATGCCATCATGCAGCTGCTGCTGATCAAAGATGCTTTGGACCGCGCCGCCCCCGGCATTCAGGTTTCACTGCAACTTCCCTATTTCCCCTATGCCCGCCAAGACAGGGTTTGCGTCGCAGGTGAAGCTTTTTCCGCCGCCGTGATGGCGGGGGTGCTGCGAAATGCCGGCTTCAGCCAGATCCGCTGTTGGGATCTGCACTCGGCGGTCAGTGAGCAACTGCTGGAGGCCGAGCAGGTACATCAGGCGCAGCTGGTTTGTCAGTTTGCGCAACTGAAGCAGTGGCTGCAAAGCCACCAGGCGGCGCTGCTGGCACCGGACAAGGGCGCCAGCCACAAGATTGCCAAGGTTGCCGATGCGCTGAGTGCCGCCGGGATTGAGGCCGAAGTGTTTCAGGCCAGTAAACGTCGGGATCCAGCGACGGGCGCTATATTGGCATCCGAGTTGGACGCCGATGTCGCTGGCCGCAGTTTGCTGATCCTGGATGATATTTGCGATGGTGGCAGAACCTTTATCGAGCTGGCGCGGCTTTTGAAACAAAAAGGCGCCGCCCGAGTGGGACTCTATGTGACCCATGGCCTATTTTCTCGCGGAATAGAGCCGCTGGAAGGTTTGATTGATGCCGTGTTTACCACAGATTCGCTGCGCCCATTGCATCCGTTTGAGTCGCAAATTGTCGAGCTGCACACCTTGAAACTGTTCGAATAAAAGGAGTTTATTATGAGTATCATCGCCCCCTCAATGCAGAAGGATGTCTACAAAGAGTTTCATGGTCGCGCCTATCATCCTCAGGTGACAGAGGTGTATGCCAACTTCACTTCCCGCAGCGGTCGCAATGCCAACATAATGGATAATGATAAGGTCGCTTTTATTGGACTGCAGTATTTTATCAAGAGCTATTTAATGGAGGAGTGGGACAGCTTCTTTCGTCAGCCCAAGGCGCAGGCGGTGGCCGCCCATAAGCGCATACTCAGTGCCATGCTGGGGTATAGCGTTGATGTCTCTTATCTGGAAAAACTCCACGACCTTGGGTATTTACCGCTGAGGATCAAGGCGCTGGAAGAGGGCACTCTGGTGCCTTATCTGGTGCCGCCGTTGACCATAGTCAACACCCATCCGGATTTCCCCTGGCTGACCAACATGATAGAAACTGTGCTCAGTTGTGAAAACTGGCCGATACAAACCAGTGCCACCACGGCCGTTGCTTACCTGCGTACCTTTAAAGAGTTCGCCGATAAGACAGGCCTGCCCGCCGAGATGATAGCGTTTCAGGGGCATGACTTCAGTTTTCGCGGCATGTTCGGTAAGCAGGCCGCCGCCATGAGTGGTTTTGGCCATTTGGCCAGCGGCTTTGTTGGAACCGACACCATTCCGGCGGTGCTGTTTGCCGAGAAGTACTATGGTGCCGATGTCGATAAGGAGTTGGTTGGCGCCTCAGTGGATGCCACCGAGCACTCGGTGACCTGTTCCTGGATCCTCGAAGGGGAGATCGCCTTCTTCCGTTATCTGATGCAGACCCAGTCTCCCAAGGGGATCCTCAGTGTGGTGTCCGATACCTGGGATTTCTGGACTCTGGTGACTCAATACTTACCTGAACTCAAGCAGGAGATCCTCGAGCGTGACGGCACCCTGGTTATCCGTCCCGATTCCGGTGATCCTGTGACCATTCTCAGCGGTTATAAGCTGGCGCCTGAATCACTTATCCGCGAATGCGGCCTGGATGAAGCCTTGCAAAAGGCGGCCGATAGCGGTTATGAGGCGATAAGTTGGTATGGTGAGTTTATCGGTCTGCAGCGTCAAATCCTGATGGCCTGCGAGGTGAAGGGGCTTATCGAGTGCCTGTGGGACATTTTTGGTGGCACCTTGACCGACAAGGGTTACAAGCTATTGGATAGCCATGTGGGTGCCATCTATGGCGATGCCATCACGCTTGAGCGCCAACGACAAATACTGCAGCGTTTAATGGATAAAGGTTTTGCTTCCAAAGTCGTGCTGGGGATTGGCTCATACAGCTATCAGTATGTCACCCGGGATACCCATGGCTCGGCAGTCAAGGCGACTCATGTGATAAAAGACGGCGAGCCGCTGGCTATTTTCAAGGCGCCCAAGACAGATAACCAAAAGCGTTCCGCCAAAGGGCTACTGCAAGTGGTTATGCAAGACGGGGAGCTGGTGCTGAGAGACGATGTTTCGGTGACTGAAGAAGCCCAGGGGCTGCTGCAAACCGTTTATGAGGATGGCAAACTGCTTCGCGAAACCAATCTGGCCGAGATACGTCAACGGGTGGCGGCGCAGCTGTGAAGCCTTGATTCAATGGCCCCAGTGGGCAGGGTCAGACATCGATATCTATGATCTGACCCTTGCCTTCTTCTTGAGGCCTGGATTCATTTTTTGCCTCATCTTCCCTACGACGGTTATGTTTGCGCCGCTCGCGGGCAAAGCCTTTTTGTTCTTTGCGGCGATCGCCGATTCTTTCACGTTTGTCTATCTCGGGAGGCAGTTGCGATTGCGGGGCTTCGTGGCTGTCGGGCGCTATAGCTGAGCTGGTCTTGACCTGCTCCACTTCGCGTTTGGGCTGAAATACCGCTTTGACCGGGCGTGCCAACATGGCGTAAATGCTGTCTAATCCCATGATGTCCCCCCTGATTTAACGGTGTTTTTTTAGTTGAACACCGCATTGTCTGTAAGCCTTATATCCTTTTATCGGCCAGGAGTGTTTAAAATTTAGACTGTTATTGTTGTTTCTGGTTCCTTGGGCTTTTGGGGTAAGAATAAATTGCTTCTTTGCATTCACAATAGCGGTTCGCCGAATGACCTGACGGCTTTAGGTTATAAGGGGTAAATCTGCTTTTCTGTGCCTTTAGTGTTTTGTTCTGGGTTCTTGGAGCCATGACAAAGTTTGCGCTGGATCGTATTACTCACATGCTCAATTTTGGGAAACTTCTCCACAATCATCTCTTTTCACTGTGAAAATCTTCCTGGCCTGTGTCGAAATTTTCCCCTGACAGGTGCGTTTGCACCACTTTTTGCCACTTGGAATTCGCTAATGTAAAAAATGTTGTGACACGCTGCTAACCCGCTTGGTGACTGGCTTTATTCGAGTTTGCATTGCTTGACAATCCTTGTTGACTGTCCCTAAACTTAGCATCTGTGGGAATTTGTGGATATTTGTGGATCTATTAACTGAACAAGGATGAAACCAAGTGTTTTCCGGCGCAAGTGCTTTGAATCTGGATGCCAAGGGGCGGATCGCTATGCCAACGCGATACCGCGAGCCTCTGCATGCCGATCATCAGGGCAAGCTGGTGATTACTGTGGATATCCAATCTCCCTGTCTGTTGATCTATCCGGTAAACGAATGGAACAAAGTTGCCGACAAACTGCTCGGTTTGTCTGATTTCCAACCGCAGGAGCGGGCGATGAAACGCCTGATGCTGGGTTATGCCCAGGAATGTGAGTTGGATACCAATGGCCGGGTTTTGTTGACTCCGCCGCTCAGACAATATGCCTCCTTGGAAAAGAAGACCATGTTGGTCGGGCAGTTGAACAAATTCGAACTCTGGGATGAACAGGTCTGGCAGCAGCAGTTGGCCGACAGCCTGGAGATGATTAAGAGCCAGGGATTGACCGCCAGTGAGCGGCTGGCCGATTTCTCACTCTGATGAGTGAGACCAGATTAAAGAAGAGAGTGATGAGCCAAAACTTTGCCCACCTGTCTGTCCTGCTTCAAGAAACGGTAGACGGGCTCAATATCCGCCCAGATGGCATCTATATCGACGGTACTTTCGGTCGGGGTGGACACTCACGTCAGATCCTTGCCCGCCTGGGGCCTCAAGGACGACTGATCGCCATCGACAGAGACCCGGCGGCCATTGAAGCCGCGAAACAGTTCGCCGATGACCCGCGTTTCTCCATAGTTCATGGCGGTTTCGGCCAGTTGGCCGACTATGTTGAGCAACTTGGGCTAGTGGGCAAGATAGACGGCGTCTTGCTGGATCTCGGTGTGTCATCGCCGCAACTGGACGATGCCGAACGTGGCTTTAGTTTTCTGCGTGATGGCCCACTCGATATGCGGATGGATAACAGTCAGGGGCAAACGGCGGCACAGTGGCTCGCCAGAGCAGAGATTGAAGATATGGCCTGGGTGTTCAAGACCTATGGTGAAGAGAAAAATGCCCGCCATATTGCCCGTTGCATCGCCGCTGACCGTGATGAAAAACCGTTTTTACGCACCAAAGATTTGGCCGGCTTGATCGAAAGGATCACCAAACACAAAGAACGTAACAAGCATCCGGCAACCCGGGTGTTTCAGGCGATTCGTATCTATATCAACAGCGAGCTGGATCAGATAGATCAGGCGCTGGAAGGTGCATTGACGGTACTGGCGCCCAAGGGCCGACTGTCGATCATCAGCTTCCATTCTCTTGAAGATCGCATGGTGAAGCGCTTTATCCGCCGTCACAGCAAAGGCGAGGAAGTGCCTTACGGCTTGCCGGTGACCGAGGCCGAGCTCAACCGCTCACGGCAGTTGTTGCCCATAGGCAAGGCGATGAAACCGTCGGATGAAGAGATTGCCGTTAATGCCCGGGCCCGCAGTTCTGTACTCAGAATTGCCGAGCGTTTGCCCTACTGAGGTGGCGGTGAGTAAGTCGCAACTCAATCTGGCGCGCATAGTGCTGCGGGATCTTTGGCAGCACAAATGGATTCTTTTGCTGGGCATGCTGGTGTTGGGGAATGCGGTTGCCGTGGTATATACCAGCCATATCAGTCGTACCCAGACCAGTGAGTTGGACAAGCTGTTACAGGAAAGGGATCGCTTGGATATCGAATGGCGCAACCTGTTGCTGGAAGAGCAGTCGCAGGCTGAGCATAGCCGGATAACCCGGATAGCGACCAAGGAATTGGACATGATAAGGCCCTTACCCAATGAAGAGGTGGTAGTGAGACTTCCATGAGAAAACAGGCTAAAAGGATTCAAAAGCCCCAACTGATCCACTGGCGACTGCAGGTGGTGGTGGCTTTTGTTTGTCTGTTGTTTGTCTCACTGGTGGGACGCGCTGCCTACATTCAGGTAATAGAGCCGGAAAAACTGCGTCATGAGAGTGATATGCGCACTTTGCGAACCACTTCCAACCAGGTGCAAAGAGGGCTTATTACCGACCGCAACGGCGAGATGTTGGCCGTCAGTGTGCCGGTGCGTGCCGTCTACGCCGACCCCAAGGTGGTTCACGACAAGGATGGCTTCAATGACATGCGCCGCTGGCGGGCGCTGGCCGATGTATTGCACGAGCCGCTGGATGAGTTGCTGGCCAGAGTGCAGTCCAACCCCAGGAAACGTTTTACCTATCTCAAGCGCCAGGTTACCCCGGCGGTCGCGCACTATATCGAGCAGCTGAAGCTACCCGGTATCTACCTTAAGTCCGAGTCACGCCGTTACTATCCGGCTGGCGAGATCAGTGCTCAGCTGGTCGGGATCACCAATATCGATGATGTCGGCATCGAAGGCATTGAAAACACCTACAATAGTTGGCTGACAGGCACTCCCTCCAAACAGAAAGTGCGCAAGTCCCGTGACGGCCGGGTGGTTGAGCGGCTGGATATCATCCAGGAGGGCGAGAGTCCCAACGATCTGGTGCTCAGCATAGATCAGCGTATTCAGCAGTTGGCTTACCGTGAGCTCAAGCGTGCCACCGAAATGAACCAGGCAACATCCGGTTCCGTGGTGGTACTGGATGTACACACGGGCGAAGTGCTGGCGATGGTCAACACTCCCTCCTATAACCCCAACTCGCGGGAAAACCTGCAGAGCCACAGGATGCGTAACCGCGCCCTGACAGACACCTTTGAGCCCGGTTCGACGGTGAAACCCTTTGTGGTGGTGGCAGCGTTGGAGGCCGGGATCGTCAAGAATGATGAGCTGATCCCGACATCACCCGGTTGGATGCGTATTGGTGGCCGGCAGGTGCGGGATGTCCGCAACTATGGCGATATGTCATTGGCGAAGATTTTGATCAAGTCCAGTAACGTGGGGATCAGTAAGTTGGCGCTGGAAATGCCGGTGCAGCAACTGCTGGGCACCTATCAGTCCATGGGGCTCGGCAACTATTCAGGGATCAACCTGACCGGCGAGAGTGCCGGTTTGGTGCAGGACAGACACAGATGGTCTGACTTTGAACGGGCGACTCTATCTTTTGGTTATGGTCTGACAGCCACCCCGCTGCAGTTGGCGCGAATGTACGCCACTCTGGGCAGCGGCGGCATACTTTACCCGGTATCGATTCTTAAACTGAAGCAACCGCCGGAAGGCACCCGGGTGATAGCCCCGGACGTGGCCCGCGATGTGATCAACATGTTGGTGGGCGTGACCGAGAAGGGCGGCACAGGTACCCGGGCTCATATTGAGGGCTATCCGGTTGCCGGTAAGTCGGGCACCAGTCGTAAGGCGATAGCCGGTGGCTATGGCGATGATTATGTCGCCCTGTTTGCCGGTGTTGCGCCGGCCAACAACCCCAGGCTCGCCATGGTGGTGGTGATCAACGAGCCCAAAGGGGATAGATATTACGGCGGCGTGGTGGCGGCACCTGTGTTTGGCAAGGTGATGTCCGGCGCGTTGCAGATGTTGAATGTGGAGCCTGTGAGTGATGATGCTCGCGTACAACTGGCTCAGGTACCTAGGAGAGCAGAATGATGTTATTGCGGGATCTGCTGGCTCCCTGGTTTCATTACTCCGGCGCGGAGGCGGTGGCCGAGCCCTGTCTCGACAGTCGGAAAGTAGTTGAAGGTGGCCTTTTTGTGGCCGTTCCCGGACATCAGGCCGATGGTCGGGAGTATGTTGCCGCCGCCTTCAACAAGGGAGCCGCGGCTGCCTTGTTGCATACGGACGATCCGGATGCCCACGGCAAGGTAGAGCGGGAGCAAGGTTTAACCATTTATTTTTTTCAACTGAGTCGGCAGCTATCGGCGCTGGCGGCCCAGTTCTATGGCATTCACGCGGCCAAGCCACGTTTGGTGGGGATTACCGGCACCAATGGCAAGACTTCCGTCAGCCAGCTAATCGCCCAGTGGGTGTCTTTGCTCGGCGAAAAGGCCGGTGTCATGGGCACTTTGGGGAACGGTTTGCTGGGGGAACTCCAGGAAGCGACCAATACTACTAGTGATGCCTTAGCCGTAATGGCCCAGCTCAAGGCTTTTGAGCAGATGGATGTCAGCGTCTGTGCCATGGAAGTATCCAGCCACGGTTTGGTGCAGGGACGGGTAGAAGCCGCGCCCTTTGAAGTGGCGGTGTTTACCAACCTGAGCCGGGATCATTTGGATTATCACCAGACTATGGAGGCTTATGCCGCCGCCAAATTGAGGCTAATGCGGTTTGCCAGTCTCAAACACGCTGTGATTAACCTGGATGACGCCACAGGACAGGCTTGGTTTGAGGAATTACCCAAGGCCAAGTTGCTCGGCTATAGCATTAAGCAAGATCCCAGAGCGGCAGTTATTGCTGTTAACCCTCAATATCACGCCAAGGGCGTACGCGCCGAGATCCACTGGCCGGAAGGTAAAGGTGTGCTGGAAACCCCGCTGCTGGGCGAATTCAATCTCTCCAATCTGTTGGCGGCGTTGACGGCGCTGTATGCCATGGGTTATCCGCTGCAAAAGCTGCTGTCGCTGTCACCGGCTCTGAAACCCGTGCCCGGACGGATGGAGTGTTTCCCGTCGAGAATAGGTTTTTCGCTGGTGGTGGATTATGCCCACACCCCGGATGCGCTGGAGCAAGCGCTCAAGGCGCTGCGGCTGCATACCGACAACCGCCTCTGGTGTGTCTTTGGTTGCGGCGGCGATCGTGACAAGGGCAAGCGGCCGCTGATGGCCCGCGCCGCCGAGGCTTTTGCCGACCGCTTGATGGTCACCAGCGACAATACTCGCAGCGAAGATCCGCAAACCATCATTGATGAAGTTATGGCCGGGCTGACTCGCCCCGAGTCGGCACTCTCCTGTGTCGATAGGGTGACCGCCATTAAACAGGTTTGCGCCCAGGCCGAGGCGGGAGATGTGATCTTATTAGCCGGTAAAGGCCATGAAACCTATCAGGAAGTTGCAGGAAGCCGTCACCACTATGATGAGCGGGCCTTGGCACTGGAACTTAGCGGAGGCAAGGCATGATCCCTTTGACCCTGCAACAAATAGCAACGGCGCTGAATGCCAAATTGATTCCGGCAACTGCCGCAGAGCAGCTGATTGAGAGTGTCAGCACAGATAGCCGCGATATAGGCACCCAAGGTTTGTTTATCGCCCTCAAGGGTGAGCGTTTCGACGCCCATGAGTTTGCGCCAACGGCGGTCAAAAATGGCGCCGCGGCGCTTCTGGTCAGCCGTGAATTGGCACTCGATGTGCCTCAGCTACTGGTGGCCGACCCTCATCAGGCCCTGGGACAACTGGCGACCATGGTGCGCAGTTTGGTTTCACTCAAGTGCGTTGCCTTGACCGGCTCCAACGGCAAGACCAGCGTCAAGGAGATGTTGGCGACTATATTGTCGCAATATGCCAAGGTGCTCTACACCGCAGGTAACTTCAACAACGACATAGGCGTGCCGCTGACTGCCTTGCGGCTGGAGCCTGAACACGAATATGCGGTATTTGAGCTTGGCGCCAATCACAAGGGTGAAATTGATTACACCTCGGCCATAGTGCGCCCGGATGTTGCCCTGGTGAACAATGTCGCCAGCGCCCATCTCGAAGGGTTTGGCTCAGAGGCCGGTGTGGCGGCGGCCAAATCCGAGATTTTCAATCACTTGGCCGCGGACGGCTGTGCCATTATCAATGCCGATGACAGATACGCCGAGGTAATGCGTCAGGCTGCGTTAGGCTACCGTCAGTTAAGCTATGGCATTGACGCAGCAGCCGAACTGACAGCCAAAGATCTACAGGCCGATGCCTCGGGGCGTTATCGCTGCATTCTTTGCTGGCAGCAGCAGGAGTATCCGCTGGTGTTGCCGCTGGCCGGACGACATCAGGTGGCTAACGCCCTGGCAGCAACTTCGGTTTGCCTGGCGCTGGGCCTGGATATGGCAAGCATTATCTCCGGCTTGCAACAGATGCAGCCGGTCAAGGGACGCATGTTGCCCACAGAGCTTGGGCGGGTGCAGCTGATCGATGATAGCTACAACGCCAATCCGGCTTCGGTCAAGGCGGCGATCAACTGGCTTCACGAAATTCACGGAAATCGCATTCTGGTACTGGGCGATTTAGGGGAATTAGGCGACAATGCCCCCCTTTTGCATCGCGAGCTGGGTGAGTATGCCCGAGAGGCCGGGATAGATGCCCTGTTTTGCTGCGGTCAATTAACCCAGAACACCAGCCAGGGGTTTGGTACGGAACATCTGGATACCCAAGGGCGTTTGGTGGAAAATTTAATCGAATATATCAATCAGTTACCAGGGAGTGTCACTGTATTGGTCAAGGGGTCACGCAGCATGCGTATGGAACGTGTGGTCGAGGCCCTTAAATCAGCCTTCGGGCGTGGGGAGTTAGTGTAGATGCTGGTGTATCTGGCGGAGTATCTAACCCAGTTTTATACCGGGTTTAACGTGTTTTCCTATTTGACCTTCAGAGCCATTCTGGGGTTGTTGACCGCCCTCAGCTTCGCACTCTGGTGGGGGCCCAAGTTGATCGAGCGTTTGCAGTTGTTGCAGATAGGCCAGGTGGTGCGTAACGATGGCCCTGAGTCACATTTCAGTAAGCGTGGCACCCCAACTATGGGTGGATTACTGGTGCTGGCGGGGATCTTTATCAGTGTCCTGCTGTGGGGCGATCTCGGTAACCGCTATGTCTGGGTGATGTTATTCGTTCTGGGCAGCTTTGGCCTTATCGGCTTCCTTGATGATTATCGCAAGGTGGTGCGTAAGGATCCCAAGGGGCTGGTAGCCAGGTGGAAGTACATTTTACAATCGCTGGCGGCGATTGCGGTGGCCTTTTATCTCTACGCTACCGCGGCCTTGCCCGGTGAAACTCAATTGGTAGTGCCTTTCTTCAAGGATGTGATGCCGCAGCTGGGGCTGTTTTTTGTGGTGCTGGCCTATTTCACCATAGTGGGTTCGAGCAATGCGGTTAACCTGACCGACGGCCTCGATGGTTTGGCGATTATGCCTACCGTCATGGTCGCGGCGGCGTTTGCGCTTATTGCCTACCTCTCCGGCCACGCGCAATTTGCCGGCTATTTGCATATTCCACATCTGCCGGGAGCCGGTGAACTGGTGATCGTCTGTACCGCAATAGTGGGTGCCGGTCTTGGTTTCCTGTGGTTCAACACCTATCCGGCTCAAGTGTTTATGGGTGATGTAGGCTCGCTGTCACTGGGGGCTGCGCTCGGCACCATGGCCGTACTGGTACGCCAGGAGATTTTGCTGGTGATCATGGGTGGTGTGTTTGTAATGGAGACTTTGTCAGTCATCCTTCAGGTTGGATCCTATAAGCTGCGGGGCCAGCGGATTTTCCGTATGGCACCCATACACCACCATTATGAATTGAAAGGTTGGCCCGAGCCCAGAGTGATAGTGCGTTTCTGGATTATCTCTTTGTTCCTGGTTCTGCTGGGATTAGCCACCCTGAAGTTGAGGTAAGCAGTCATGATGAGTCGCTGTTCGCACATAGTGTTGGGATTGGGGGCCACAGGTTTGTCTGTGGTGCGCTATCTGGTGGCTCAGGGGCATGCCCCTATGGTGATGGACAGCCGCCGTAATCCTCCCGGTGCCGAGGCGCTGAAAAATGAATTTCCGGATCTGGAGTTTTGCTTCGGTGGTTTTGATTGCCGTGGCCTGGTGCAGGCCGAGCAGATCATCATCAGTCCCGGGATCCCCATGGATACCCCAGAAGTAAGAGCAGCTCTGGATATGGGCATAGAAGTGATTGGCGATGTGGAGCTGTTTGCTCGCGCCATCGCTGACAAGGGCCCATGTGTGCTGGCGATTACCGGCTCCAATGGTAAGTCAACTGTAACGACCCTGGTCGGTGAAATGCTCAAAGCCGGCGGCAAGCAGGTTGCCATCGGCGGCAACATAGGGGTACCGGCGCTGGAGCTTTTGGGCGAAAACGTCAGTCACTATGTGCTGGAGTTATCCAGTTTCCAGTTGGAAACGACCCATAGTCTTAAATGTTTGGCGTCCACTTGCCTGAACATTTCTGAAGACCACATGGACAGATACAGCGATCTGGAAGCCTATCGTCAGGCCAAACTGCGGCTCTATGAACTGAGTCGACTGGCGATTTTCAACCGGGATGATCCGCAGACTCAGCCCATGTCACCCATGAACAACAATAGCTTTGGCCTGGGCAACCCCGAGGGGGATGAGTGGGGGATCACCGACGGCAAGATTTTCCACGGCAGCAGTGAAATCATGAATCTGTTGGATGTGGCGCTACTTGGCAGCCATAACCACGCCAACTTGCTGGCCGCCATGGCGTTAGCCGATGCGGCCGGAGTGGATAAGGAAGCCATGGCCAGAGTGGCCCGCGAGTTTAAAGGCCTGCCGCATAGATGTGAACTGGTGGCGGTCAAAAATGGTGCCACCTGGATCAACGATTCCAAGGCCACCAATGTGGGCGCTACCGTGGCTGCGCTCGAAGGACTCAGCGACTATCTCGGCGATGTGATCCTGATTGCCGGTGGGGATGGTAAAGGGGCTGATTTCCGGCCGCTTGCCAATGCGCTGGGCTCTGTGACTCACCTAATCACCCTGGGGCGAGACGGTGACAAGATAGCGGCCCTGAAAGAGGGCGCCATCAAGGTTGGCTCCATGGCGGAAGCCGTGAGTAAGGCCGCCGAGCTGGCGAGTTCCGGAGACATAGTCATGTTGTCGCCGGCCTGTGCCAGCCTGGATATGTACAGCAACTTTATGGCCAGGGGCGATGATTTCCGCCATCTGGTGGAGGCACTGGATGAGCAGTGATGAGCGACAACTCAACCTGTTTGGAACCAGCCTCAAGTGGCGCTGGTCCGACTGGTTCGGTGAAAAGCAATCGCAGGGCATGCAACTGTATGACCGGCGTTTGCTGCTTGCCGTTTTGTCGTTGATCGCCTTTGGCTTTGTGATGGTGATGTCGGCTTCCATGCCGGAAGCTCAGAGTCTGACAGGTAATCCATTTCACTTTGTGACCCGGCATCTGTTCTATTTGGCGGGTTGCGTGGTGATCGCCGCAGTGGTGTTGCAGGTAGAGATGCAGCGCTGGCAGCAACTGAGTCCGCTGATGCTGTTGCTGGTTGGAGTCATGTTGGTAGCTGTGCTGGCAGTAGGCACCACGGTAAACGGCGCGACACGCTGGCTGTCGCTGGGGCCGGTGAGAATTCAGGTGGCCGAGATAGCCAAGTTTGTTTTTGCGGTCTACATGGCCGGTTATCTGGTTAGGCGGCATCAGGAAGTGCGTGAAAACGCCAAGGGTTTTTACAAGCCGATTGCGGTTTTTGCCGTCTATGCCTTCTTGATCCTGATGCAACCGGATCTGGGGACTGTAGTGGTGCTGTTTGTTGGCACGGTCGGGCTGCTATTTTTGGCCGGCGCCCGTTTGCTGGACTTTTTTGCGCTGATCCTGACCGGGGTCATGGCCTTTGTGGCTTTGGTGTTGCTGGAGCCCTACCGGATGCGGCGGGTGACCTCCTTCCTCGACCCCTGGCAGGATCCGTTCGGCAGTGGTTACCAGTTGACTCAGTCGCTGATGGCTTATGGCCGTGGTGACTGGTTTGGTCAGGGGCTTGGTAACAGTATCCAGAAACTGGAATACCTGCCGGAGGCGCACACTGACTTTATCTTCGCCGTTATAGGGGAAGAACTTGGGTTTATCGGCATAGTTGCCGTGCTGGCGGTGCTACTTTTCGTTGCGCTGCGGGCGATTCGTCTCGGCAGCCAATGCTTGGCCATGGATCGGGCATTTGAAGGTTATCTGGCCTACGCCATAGGGATCTGGATCTGTTTCCAGACCGTGGTGAACGTGGGCGCCAGTATCGGCATTTTGCCGACCAAGGGGCTGACACTGCCCTTTATCAGCTATGGCGGCAGTAGCCTCTGGGTGATGACGGCTGCGGTCATGATGCTGATCCGGATAGATCATGAGCGGCGTCTCAGCCTGATCCAGGCGGTACAGGGGAGGCTGAAGTCATGAAAGGTAATAATGTGAATAACAAACGTATTTTGGTGATGGCCGGTGGTACCGGTGGTCACGTTTTTCCGGCGTTGGCAGTGGCCAGACGCTTGGCACAGCAGGGCTGGCAGGTGCGTTGGCTGGGTACCGCCGACCGGATGGAGGCGCGTTTGGTGCCTCAGCACGGCTTTGACATAGATTTTATTGATATTAAAGGTGTGCGTGGCAACGGCATAGTGCGCAAGCTGGCAGCGCCTTTCAAGGTGCTGCGCTCAATTATCCAGGCGCGCAGGGTTATCCGCGAATTTCGGCCAGATGTGGTGTTGGGCATGGGCGGCTTTGCCAGCGGCCCGGGCGGCGTTGCCGCCAAGCTAAGTGGTATTCCGTTGGTGTTGCATGAGCAAAATGCCATTCCCGGGATGACCAATAAGCTGCTTTCCCGTATCGCCACCAAGGTGCTGTGCGCCTTTGCCAACACCTTTGAGCCGGGTAAGGCCGAAGTGGTGGGCAACCCTATTCGCCAGGAACTTATTAGTCTGGGTGGGCAGCATAGAGCCCAACATCAGGATGCGCTGAAAATTTTGGTTGTCGGTGGCAGCTTGGGTGCCAAGGTCTTCAACGACCTTATGCCGGCCGTGGTTGCCGAGGTCAGCAAGTCACAGTCGGTGACGGTTTGGCATCAGGTGGGCAAGGGCAATCAGGCGCCGGTGGAAGCTGAATATCAGCAGCTGGGACAGGATGGCAGAGTCAAAGTGGCTGAGTTTATCGATGATATGGAAGCCGCCTATCGCTGGGCTGACGTGGTCATCTGTCGTGCCGGAGCTTTAACCGTTTCCGAGCTGGCGGCCGTTGGTCTACCCAGCCTGTTGGTGCCTTATCCCCATGCGGTGGATGATCACCAGACCCGCAACGCCCAGGTGTTGGTGGATGCGGGCGCGGCCTTCCTGTTGCCGCAACCGATTGTCGATGTGCCCAGGCTGGCGAACAAGCTTGCCCTGCTTGGCAGTGATAGAAATGAATTGGCCCTGATGGGGCAAAGAGCCAGAGCGGCCGCCGTGCTGGATGCGACCGATAAAGTCGCCCAGGTCTGTATCGAACTGGCAGAGAAAGGAAATAGATGAACAACAGATCAGAGAAATACGCCCAGCTTCGCGCCATGATCCCGGAAATGCGCCGGGTGCGTCGCATTCACTTTGTTGGCATAGGTGGTGCCGGCATGGGGGGCATTGCCGAGGTTCTGGTCAACGAAGGTTATCAGGTCAGCGGTTCGGATATTGCCGAAAATGCCGTGACCGAACGTTTGGCGGCTCTGGGTGCTCGCATCATTATCGGCCATAGTGCCGAGGCTGTGGTTAACGTTGATGTGGTGGTGGTTTCCACCGCGATTAAAGCGGATAACCCGGAAGTCGCGGCCGCCAGAGCCAATCGCACTCCGATAGTGCGCCGTGCCGAGATGCTGGCCGAGCTAATGCGTTACCGTCATGGGGTGGCGATCGCCGGCACCCATGGCAAGACCACTACAACCAGCCTTATCGCCAGTGTTTATGGCCAGGCCGAGCGGGATCCGACCTTTGTAATAGGTGGCTTGCTTAACAGTGCCGGCACCAATGCTCGCTTGGGGCATAGCCGTTACCTTATCGCCGAGGCCGATGAGAGTGATGCCAGCTTCCTGCATCTGCAGCCTATGGTGAGTGTGGTAACCAATATTGAAGCCGACCATATGGATACTTATGGCGGCGATTTTGAGAAGTTGAAAACTACCTTTGTCGACTTCCTGCATAACCTGCCGTTCTACGGTGTGGCCGTGCTCTGTATTGATGATCCTGTGGTGAAAGAGATCATGCCGCGTATTGGTCGCCACATGGTGACTTATGGCTTCAGCGATGAGGCCGATGTGCAGGCACTCAACTTTAGCCAGGAAGGGCATCAATGCCGTTTCACCGTGCGTCGCAAGGGACGGGATGACTTGGAACTGCTGCTGAATCTGCCGGGACGGCACAATGTACTGAATGCTTTGGCGGCGATTGCCGTGGCCAGTGAAGATGATATAGATGATGCCGCCATAGTGCAGGCGCTGGCGGAGTTCCAGGGAATTGGCCGCCGCTTCCAGCACTTGGGGGCCTACGATACTCCCAAGGGCGAGGTGATGCTGGTTGATGATTACGGCCATCATCCCAGTGAAGTCGCTGCCACTATCAAGGCGGCTCGTGCCGGTTGGCCCAATAAGCGCCTGGTGATGGCTTATCAGCCACACAGATACAGTCGCACCCGGGATCTGTACGAGGACTTTGTCGAGGTCTTGTCTCAGGTCGATGGTCTGCTGCTGCTGGAGGTTTATCCCGCCGGTGAAGCACCTATCGCGGGAGCCGACAGCCGCGCGCTGTGCCGCAGCATCAGATTGCGTGGTCAGGTCGACCCTATCTATGTCGCTACGCCGGAGCAGTTGCAGGAGATACTACCGGATGTGCTTAAGGACGGCGATCTGCTGATGACTCAAGGTGCCGGCAACATAGGGGCCCTGGCGCGCCAGTTGGCGAGCAGCAAACTGGGGTTTAGTGATGATAAGAAAGATACGATTTCTGAATAGATTTTCGCCGCTTAATGGCTTGAAAACAGTATCTTTTGACCAAGAAAACCAGCCCTATATAATGGCCGGTTTTCCGCCAAGCTAACAGGCAGGACCATGGCGCTGAAGGACAGGTTGCACAAGGGCCGTGAAAGGCTTGCCGGAGTCAATTGGTATCTCTGCAGCGGGATTGGCTTTCTGCTGTTGGTACTGGCGGCATTCGGCATGGCGGCTTGGAAACTGGGACTGGTGCTGAATGATGCCGAGGCCTTGCCCATAGAGGCTGTGGCGATAAAAGGCGAGCGCCAGTACACCACGGATGCAGAAATCCGTGGCGCCTTGCAGGACTTGATGCAGCGCAGTTTTTTCAGCGCAGATGTGGCCGAGGTGCAACAGGCGCTGGAGGCTCTGCCTTGGGTATACCGGGCCTCGGTTCGACGTGAATGGCCGGCCAAGCTGAAGGTTTATCTGCAGGAGCAGGTCGCCGTGGCGCACTGGAATCAGGATGAATGGCTCAATGAACACGGCGAGGTGTTCCTGGCGCCACCGCAACCCGGGCTGGAAAATCTGCCTTGGTTGGCGGGACCTGAACCTATGGCACAGGAGGTATTGACCTCCTTTCGGCAGATGGATGAACTGCTGCGGATAAACAGCTTTAAGTTGGATAGATTGAGTCTCAGCCCGAGACATGCCTGGGAGGCGACTTTGGGCAACGGCATCATGCTGGAGTTGGGACGAGAAGACAAGATGGCGCGGATACAGCGTTTTATCAATGTGTATCCGGAGTTGGTTAAACAGGAAAAGAGTGTCGCCAGAGTGGATCTACGCTATGACACGGGTCTGGCTGTAGGCTGGGAAGACGCACAAGAAGAGAGCCGTTAATTAATGACCAAGAACCAAGATAGAAATCTGATCGTCGGATTGGACATAGGGACATCCAAGGTCGCTGTGATCATAGGTGAAGTCTTGCCCGATGGCGAAATCAGTGTCGTCGGTCTGGGTAATCATCCATCACGCGGCATGGATAAAGGCGGGGTTAACGACCTCGATTCTATCGTGCGCAGTGTGCAGCGGGCCTTGGATCAGGCCGAGCTGATGGCAGACTGTCAGGTGTCTTCGGTGTATTTGAGCATTTCCGGCAAGCATATCGCCTGTCAGAACGAAAACGGCATGGTCTCCATCAATGATGAAGAGGTGACCCAGGAAGACGTGGACAACGTCATTCACACGGCCCGTTCGGTGAAGATCCCCACTGAACGCCGCATTTTGCACGTACTGCCGCAGGAATATGCCATAGATGTTCAGGAAGGTATCCGCAGCCCTATCGGCATGTCCGGCATGCGGATGGAAGCCAAGGTGCATATAGTCACCTGCGCCAATGATATGGCCAAGAACATCACCAAGAGTGTTGAGCGCTGTGGCCTCAAGGTGGACGACTTGGTGTTTTCCGGTATCGCTTCGGCCGATGCGGTACTGACCAATGATGAAAAAGATCTGGGTGTTTGTCTGGTGGATGTCGGTGGCGGCACCACAGATATCGCCGTGTATACCAATGGCGCTCTGCGTCACTGCGCCGTGGTGCCGGTGGCCGGCAACCAGGTAACCAGCGATATCGCCAAAATTTTTCGTACGCCACTGTCGCATGCCGAGCAGATTAAAGTGCAGCATGCCAGTGCCCGCAGCTCCATGGTGAGCCGTGAGGACAGTATAGAAGTGCCGTCCGTGGGTGGCCGACCATCAAGAACCATGTCGCGTCATACTCTGGCCGAGGTGGTTGAACCCAGATATCAGGAACTGTTCGAGTTGGTATTCAAGGAACTCAAGGACAGTGGCCTGGAAGATCAAATTGCCGCCGGCATAGTGTTGACCGGTGGTACCGCCTCTATTGAAGGGGCTGTGGATGTTGCCGAAGCCACTTTCGGCATGCCGGTCAGGGTGGCATCACCGCTGCCGGTGAAAGGTTTGTATGAATATGTGGATCAGCCCATCTACTCCACAGGTGTTGGGCTGTTACATTACGGCGCGCGCAGGGTTATCGAACGTCAGTTTGAACGACCCGAGCGTCAAGGGGTGACCAGTCTCTGGAATCGGGTTCAGAGCTGGTTTAAAGGTGAGTTTTAACTTACGTAAACGCAGGTAATACGGAGAATTCAACCATGTTTGAGATCATGGATACTCATTCTGACGAGGCGGTGATAAAGGTCATCGGCGTCGGTGGCGGTGGTGGTAATGCCGTCGAACATATGGTGAAACACAACATCGAAGGTGTTGAGTTTGTTGCCACCAATACAGATGCCCAGGCACTGCGTAAGTCTGCCGCGGGCACCACTATTCAACTGGGACGTGATGTCACCAAGGGTCTGGGGGCTGGTGCCAACCCGGAAGTCGGTCGTGCTGCAGCCGAAGAAGATCGTGAAAATATCCGTGAGGCTATCAAGGGCTCGGATATGATTTTTATCGCTGCCGGTATGGGTGGCGGTACGGGGACAGGTGCCGCACCTGTGGTGGCGCAGATTGCCCGCGAAGAAGGGATCTTGACTGTGGCCGTGGTCACCAAACCTTTCCCATTCGAAGGCAAGAAGCGTATGGCGTTCGCCGATCAGGGGATCACTGAGCTGGCCAAACATGTTGACTCGCTGATCACTATCCCCAACGAGAAACTGCTTAAAGTATTGGGCCGTGGCACGTCATTACTGGATGCCTTTGCTGCCGCCAACAACGTGCTCTTGGGTGCTGTGCAAGGTATCGCCGAACTGATCACCCGTCCCGGTCTGATTAACGTCGACTTCGCCGACGTGAAAACCGTTATGTCCGAAATGGGTAACGCCATGATGGGCACAGGTGTCGCTCGTGGTGAAGACCGCGCTGAAGAAGCAGCCGAAGCGGCTGTTGCCAGTCCGCTGCTGGAAGATATCGACTTGGCAGGCGCCCGTGGCGTGCTGGTTAACATCACTGCCGGCATGGATATGAGTATCGAAGAATTTGAGACTGTGGGTAACCACGTCAAGGCTTATGCTTCAGACAATGCGACTGTGGTCGTCGGTGCTGTTATCGATCCGGAAATGAGCGATGAACTGCGGGTTACTGTGGTTGCTACCGGCATAGGATCGGAAAGAAAACCTGACATCCAGTTGGTATCCAAACCTGCTCCGCGTCAGGAACCTGTGCCAGAGCCCAAGGTCGAAGCCTACATGCCTCAGGAAGAAGCTGCTATGCCTGTTTCTCATAAGAGCAATGCAGTTCCGGCGTCCCAACCTGCGGCCAATCCGCATAAGAACGAGCTTGATTATTTGGATATTCCGGCGTTTTTGCGTAAGCAAGCCGACTGATACTGGCGGGTATCGCGGGTGTAAATTGGGTGAGCCCCTTTGTTTCCAGGAAGCGAAGGCAGGTAAATTTTTGTGAAATTGCCGATTTATGCTAGGATATCCGACCAGCTGCGCCCGAGGAGTGTCGATTTTATCGTCCTAGGCAGAGCTTTTTGTTGAGATGAATACGGGTAACTAAATGATTTTTCAAAGAACTGTTGAAAAAATAGTAAAGACCACAGGTGTCGGTTTGCATTCCGGCAATAAGGTGACTTTGACTATCAAGCCCGCACCAGTCAATACAGGGATCGTACTCGTGCGTACCGATATGCAGCCGGCAGTGGAGATTGCTGCCAAGGCGGAGCAGGTGCGTGAAACGACTATGTGTACGGCTCTGGTTAATGATGAAGGTGTTCGCATCTCAACGATAGAGCATCTGTTTGCTGCGCTCGCGGGCCTGGGTATCGACAATGCCGTTATTGAAGTGGATGCTCCCGAGATCCCTATCATGGACGGCAGTGCCAGCCCCTTTGTATTCCTGCTGCAAAGCGCGGGGATCAAAGATCAGTCAGCGGCCAAGAAATATCTGAAGATCAAGCACACAGTGCGTGTTGAAGACGGTGATAAGTGGGCTGAACTGCGACCTTTCAAAGGTTTCAGAGTCGATTTTGCTATTGACTTCAATCACCCTGAAATTGCCCGTAGTCAACAGCATATGGTGATGGATTTTTCCTCTTCCGCCTTTGTGAAAGATATCAGCCGCGCCAGAACCTTTGGTTTTATGCGTGATATCGAGTATCTGCGTGCCAACAATCTGGCATTGGGTGGCAGTATGGAAAACGCGGTTGTGCTTGATGAATATCGTGTCCTCAACCCCGATGGCCTGCGTTATGAGGATGAATTTGTTAAGCACAAGATTCTTGATGCGTTTGGTGACCTGTATGTGGCGGGTCACGCCATAGTCGGAGAGTTCTGTGCCTACAAGACGGGGCATGCCCTGAACAACCAGCTGGTGCGGGCATTGCTTGCACAGCAGAATGCCTGGGAGTTGGTCAGCTTCGAAAAAGAAGCGGATGTGCCTGTCAGCTTTATGATGCCATCCAATGTGGTGATGGCTTAATCGTAAAACTAGGACTGCCTTTTACGGCTGGCTAATGCAGCCAGCCGTTTTAGTTTCTGGCCCAGCTCACCTTCGGTGTGTTCGGCCAGAGCATTAATATGTGAAGCCGCGGTTTCACTCAGTTGTCTGTGAACCACTTGGGGTTTTGCCCCTGATGTTGCCAGTGCCGGGTTGACTTTAACCTCAATAGCGGTAAGCATTGGGAGCGTTTCTGCCTGAAGTTGGGCGAGAAGTTTGGTTTTTTGGAAGTTAATCCTGGCGGCCCATGCGGCGGAAGGGGTTTCAATAACCAGCACACTTTGGCGCAGATTGGCGACTTGCAGCTGTTCGCTGACAGGGCCTGACAGCAGCTGTTTGACATGCTGGTTCAGATACAACAAAAGCTCCGCTTTCTCGGCCAGATCGGGCAGACGTCCCGACTGATGCAGTAATTGGCTGAGGTGCTGAGGGAGCTTCTTCATTATGATAATAAGATGGCTGAATTAGGCTATGAGTGTAACAGTTTTTATTCAAGGTCGGAATGGCGTGACGCGCTGGCAACCTGGCAAACGCTGGTTGTTATTGCCTATATTGCTCCTCGCTGCGGGCACAGGGCTCTATCATTACAACGCCGAGCGATTTGAGTCGCAACAGGCCAACGTCGACAACGAGCGCCAAGCTCGTGAGCAGCAACAGAAACAAGTCAAAGAACTCAAGCAGGCAACCGAAACTCAGTTGGCAACCTTGGTGGCACATGTCGCCAGAATGCAGGCCAAACTGACTCGGCTTGAGGCTCTAGGGCAAACTCTTGCCCAGAATTACCAACTTGAAGAACAGTTCGATTTCGGCGCCGAGGTAGGTATTGGCGGCCTGAGCGAGCTGGGCACCAGCATAGAGCTGGAGCAGCTGATCTCCGATATGGATCGGCTGGCATCAGGAATTGATAGTAATAATGCTCAGTTGTCCCTGCTTGAAACAGTGGCTTCCAATCTCCATATAGATGAAGAGCGTTATATATCAGGGCGGCCAATCAACAAAGGTTGGTTATCCTCGCCCTACGGTTTACGTAATGATCCTTTCAATGGCCGCAGATCTGTGCATAAAGGCATAGACTTTGCGGGTACAGAAGGAGCCGATGTGATCGCCACCGGTGGTGGTGTGGTGACATGGGCCGGGAATATGTTTGGCTATGGTGAGTTGGTGGAGATAGATCACGGTAACGGATTGCGCACCCGCTATGGTCACAATAAAGCTTTGTCAGTAACTGTAGGTGACGTGGTCGCCAAGGGCGAGAAAATTGCCACCATGGGAAGCACTGGGCGTTCGACAGGACCTCATGTGCATTACGAAGTGTTGCGGGGTGGACAGCAGATAGATCCCAAGAAGTACGTCTACCGCAAAGCAGGTTAATTGGAACTGGCCGCCAGACTCGTAAGAGGCTTGGCCTACAACAGAATAAGTGATTCAGATGTTAGGTAAATTACTGACAAAAGTATTTGGTAGTCGTAACGACCGCACCCTTAAAGCCCTGGGCAAGATAGTCAACAAGATCAACGCGCTCGAAGGTGAATATGAGCAACTCAGCGATGAGCAGCTCAAGGCCAAAACCCAGGAGTTCCGTGACCGACTCGAAAAAGGGGAAACCCTTAACGACATCATGGCTGAAGCCTTTGCCACTGTGCGTGAAGCTTCCAAGCGGGTGTTCGAGATGCGCCACTTCGACGTGCAGTTGATAGGCGGTATGGTGCTGGACAGCAACCGCATTGCCGAGATGCGCACCGGTGAAGGTAAGACCCTCACCGCCACGCTGCCGGCCTATCTCAATGCGCTGACCGGCAAGGGGGTTCACGTTATTACAGTGAACGACTATCTGGCTCGCCGTGACGCCGACACCAACCGCCCACTGTTTGAATTCCTGGGAATGACAGTCGGAGTTAACGTCGCCGGTCTTGGTCAGCTGGAAAAGAAAGCCGCCTATAACTCAGATATCACTTACGGTACCAATAACGAATTTGGTTTCGACTATCTGCGCGACAACATGGCATTTTCACCGCAGGAGCGGGTACAGCGGCCATTGCATTATGCTCTGATAGACGAAGTCGACTCCATTCTTATTGATGAAGCCCGTACGCCGCTGATCATCTCCGGTGCTGCCGAAGATAGCTCTGAGCTCTACATCAAGGTCAACACACTTATCCCCAACCTGATCCGCCAGGATAAAGAAGACTCGGACGATTATGTCGGTGAGGGTGACTTCTGTGTTGATGAAAAGGCCAAACAAGTTCATATGACTGAACGCGGTCAGGAAAAAATTGAACTCCTGCTGACCCAGGCTGGACTGTTGGCCGAAGGGGATTCACTCTACTCGGCCGCCAATATTTCACTGCTGCATCATGTTAACGCTGCGCTGCGTGCTCACACCCTGTTTGAGAGGGATGTCGACTATGTTGTGCAGGACGGCGAAGTGATCATCGTCGATGAGCACACCGGCCGTACCATGCAAGGGCGTCGTTGGTCTGAAGGCTTGCACCAGGCGGTGGAAGCCAAAGAAGGCGTGAAGATCCAGAATGAAAACCAGACCCTGGCTTCTATCACCTTCCAAAACTACTTCCGTCAGTATGAAAAACTGGCCGGTATGACAGGTACTGCTGATACCGAAGCTTTTGAATTCCAGCATATCTATGGTCTGGATACCGTAGTGATCCCCACCAATCGGCCGATGATCCGTAACGATATGGCAGACTTGGTGTATCTCACCGCCAAAGAAAAATACAACGCCATTATCCAGGACATCAAAGGTTGTCGTGAACGCGGCCAGCCGGTATTGGTCGGTACAGTTTCCATCGAACAGTCTGAACTGCTGTCCAACCTGTTGGATCGGGAAAAGATCCCTCACAAGGTACTGAACGCCAAGTTCCATGAAAAAGAAGCAGAAATTGTTGCTCAGGCTGGACGTAGTGGTGCAGTAACCGTGGCCACTAACATGGCCGGTCGTGGTACCGATATCGTCTTGGGCGGTAGCTGGAAAGCAGAAATTGAGGAACTGGAAAACCCAACCGAGGAGCAGATTGCCAAGATCCGTGCTGACTGGCAAGAGCGTCACGATGCTGTGGTCGCCGCCGGTGGTTTGCACATTTTGGGCACCGAGCGTCACGAGTCTCGCCGTATCGACAACCAGCTGCGTGGTCGTTCCGGACGTCAGGGCGATGCGGGTTCATCACGTTTCTATCTGTCGATGGAAGATAGTCTGATGCGGATCTTCGCTTCAGATCGTGTTGCCAACATGATGAAGAAGTTGGGCATGGAAGAAGGCGAAGCCATTGAGCATCCTTGGGTATCTCGTGCGATTGAGAATGCCCAGCGCAAAGTGGAAGCCCGTAACTTCGATATTCGTAAGCAGCTGCTGGAGTTTGATGATGTCGCCAACGACCAGCGTCAGGTGGTTTACGCTCAGCGTAACGAACTGATGGATGCTGAAAGCATTGAAGATACCATCAAGAATATTCAGGAAGACGTGATCACAGGCGTTATCGATCAATACATTCCACCACAGTCAGTTGAAGAGCTCTGGGACGTTCCCGGCCTCGAGCAGCGACTCAAGCAGGAATTTGTACTGGACTTGCCGCTGCAGGAGTGGCTGGACAAAGAAGAAGACCTGCACGAAGAGACCCTGCGTGAGCGGATCATCGAATCCTGGCTCAAGGCCTATGAGGCCAAAGAGCAGATGGTGGGCCCTGAGGTGCTGCGTCAGTTTGAAAAGGCCGTGATGCTGCAAACCTTGGATGGTTTGTGGAAAGAGCACCTGGCTGCCATGGACCACCTGCGTCAGGGTATTCACCTGCGTGGTTATGCGCAGAAGAACCCCAAACAGGAATATAAGCGTGAGTCCTTTGAGCTGTTCCAGCAGATGTTGGAGTCACTCAAGCACGATGTGATCAGTATTCTGTCCAAGGTTCAGGTACAGGCCCAATCGGATGTCGATGAAATGGAAGCCCGTCGCCGTGAAGAAGAAGCGCGGATCCAACATCAATATCAGCACGCCACGTCTGAAGCTTTGAATCAAGCCGAACAAGATGCTGAAGTCGCGGCTCATACTCCAGTTGTGCGTGATGGTGAGAAAGTTGGACGTAACGATCCTTGTCCTTGCGGCTCAGGTAAAAAATACAAACAGTGTCATGGCAAACTGAGCTAACACACTGTAAGTCATTAAAGGCAATCTTCGGATTGCCTTTTTTGTTGCTTTTAAAACGTCGTTTTTTACTTCATAAATCCATAATTGTGGATAACTCTGGGGGTAAAAAGTGTTTAACGTGTGGCTAACCCTGGAGCCTCAAAAAAGATCGCAAAATGCTGAAAAAAGCCCTTGCGCAAAAGTTTTGGCCCCCTATAATGCGCACCCACTGACACGGCGAACGAGAACAAATATCTGTTCAAATTCAAAGTTGGTAACGCGGCAACAAGCCTTGGTTTCAACGGTGTGAAGATAAAATCATCACTCGCTCGAAACCAGATAAAAAAGGGCTTGACGCTGAAAAAGGGTTCTGTAGAATACGCAGCCCTGACCCGATGAGAATCATCGCGGTACTGCTCTTTAACAATCTATCAAGCAATCTGTGTGGACACTCACAGGCATTGAGAAATCGACAAAACGATTTAACTCGATGAAGAG
>NZ_JBKORF010000001.1:0-3455 GCF_047314685.1 Shewanella sp. BJSY2023SW001 | reverse complement strand
TCCGAGCCAGGGATGGCGAGGCAGAGCTTACAGGGACGTACTCGCAGCGAGTCACAGGATCGCCTGTGCGAAAAGCGCACCGCAGGTGATGGGCTACACCGTGGCCGGAAGCTCGGCCAGTACTAACTTAGGAACTTTTAGCTGGTAGCTATGATAGTCGCTGTGCCAGCGGCTTAAAGTCGTGTCGCTTTGGGTTTCAAACCCAGTCAATCCTGCTTCAAAAACAAACTAAATCAGGGTTTTGTTGCCTTTGTCAAAACTTGACCTTTGGCTAATTGTTTTCATATCCAGCACTGGGTATTGTATAACTAATTCAAATGCTTGGCTTTAGTACTTCCTTAAGCTTAAGGCCGAAAGCAGTAGCGCTTTTCCGTTTTCAGCGGAATGCAGGGACGAACAGAGTTTGGACCCGTGCGGTAGCCATGGCCTTACTTAACGTTTTTGTAGGGTCTGGGTTGTAGGGCTCGGGTTGTAGCGTTTGAAGCGCTTATGACAAGCGCCTCAGAACTGATTTTCTATAAAGTATTATTGACGTTCCGAGCAAAAGCCGGAAATTTGCTGCTAAGCTTGCGCGTTATTTCTGTAATATTTTAGAAAATAACATTAAATTCATAAAGTTAAAAAATACAGCTGGTAGATAATAGGTTTGGAAACCGCGCATGCGCACTATAACAGCTGTTAGGGTTCACAAAGAAGATTCGAGGTAACCTTGCAAAAATATACTCTATACACCTCAAGAAAAGACACTATTGGCTCAGATGGAGAGGTTAATCTCCGTTTATACGTAACCCTTGACAGTGCGCCACAGCGTCTGTCTGACTTTGCTGGCGGCGTCGCTGAAATTTATGATGGTTACTCCACCGACACATGTAATTTCGCAATAGAACTAGCTAGCTTTGATCCGCGTCGAATCGCACTGAAAAGTATTAATGGCGAAGAGATTGTGATAAATCCTGAATTTATCCAAGCAGCTCAGCTTAACCAGCTTGAAGAGATTCCTCTAAAATTAAACCAAAACCTTTCAGGATACATAGTAAAAAACTCAAGCTGGGGGCTAAGGTGAACCCATACAAACGTTCAAAAACAGTCGCAGCGCTCCTTGGGACGCTCCAAAGCGTTGCTTTTCCGGCCCTTTAACGTGGCGTTAGCCGCATAACAGTTAAGCAGCGTGTACTTGGAAACAGCTCAGAAGTGATATGATCCAGTTTTCGAACCCAATAGGAGTAACACATGGGAGAACTATCCAAGAAAATCGGTGAAAAAGGTGAGAAGTTAGTAACCAATTTTCTTAGCCTGCTTGGGTGGGATGATCTTCCTGACGGGAAGTCTATTTCTTGTCACCATCCAGAAAAACATAAGCGGACAGAAAAAAATAGAACCACGCATGGAATAGATCTGTTTTATTCAGCAAAATCACAAGTTCAAGACTTCACGTTGGATAATGTAGTAATATCCGTCAAATATACATCTAATGCATATCCTAATTCACCAGCTAGTAAGTTCAAAGAACACCTAAAAGATCTTGCTCAGACTGTTGAATGCTTCATGAATTCAGATCTGAGGGCTGAGAGTAATGAAGAGTATGAATTTACTGGCATTACCAATGTAAATGATACCGGAGTACTAATGTGGTTAACTAACCACAAGGATTCGGATCAAGATATTGTAAAGAAAATATCAAATATAAATCTAGATCGAGACTTGAGTTTTTCTTCAATTCAAGTAGTTGATAATGCAAGAGCAGCATTCATCTATGATGCTATTTCATTCGTGAAAGCAAAATACAGTAACAGCGATGTCTATTTCCATTATGCATTTAGCTCTGTGAACTATAAAGACCCGGGAATCGAAAAGTACGGCGCAATATTCCCAGTAGAGTATTTAACGTCTGATGTTATTCCATTTAGGGTTATTGATCCTGATACAAACCATGTAACATTTTGCCTTTCAACTAGAGATAATTTCTCGGAGAATTCATTAAACAGGCTGCTCTACTTAGCAAGTGATGTTTCTCAAAAATTTACTGGTGACTTTGCTTTGTTGTTTCCAGACTATGATACTCTAGAGCATGAGTCTATAGTAAAGAAAGCGAAGAGAACACACAGCAAATCACAAAATAAAACATCAATAACTGTTCATTCGTATGGTAACGACTTTAGGAACTTGATAAATGAGTAATAAAAAACATTTGCTACCCTATGGCGATACCCTGAGAGATTTTCTCAACAGTGCAAATATTTCAAAGTCTGTCCTTAGGGGGATAACTCGCCGTAGAGGTGTGTTCTTCGCTGACGAGGAGAAGTTCGAATACATTCCATACCTAGTCAAAACTGGTATTACTCCAAGCGAACTCAATGAAGTGCTTGAGGAAATAAAAGAAAGGGAAGAAAGCCCTAAGAGACTAACTCAAGTAGTAAAATGTGTACAAAGTAATAAAAGCTTGGTTTCTGTAATACCTGCTGGTTATAATGTTTCAGAGCTAGTGAATAAGCCATTCTCTAATTATCGCTTGTTAGGTACACCTAGCTTTAAGAAAGTTGACGGTGATCCGAATTATATTGAGCTAGATTTCACTATTGAACGGCATAACTACACTCAAAGCTGGGACAAAAACACTACTCAATTTTCTGGAAAAGTGAAGTTTAAGAAAAAAGGCGGAAGTCTAGATATAAACATTAGCCTTTCTCACACTTCTCCAGAAACAAAAGAAGTAGCAAAAGCAATAGCAGCTGATTTCACGAACGTTCTGAAGAGTTCCGGTCTAGTAGAAAGGAAAGAGAAAGTAAGAAAAATCAGATTTAATGACTTTTCTAATGAAAAAAGAATTGAATATTTAAGGAAGCTGAGCCAGCAACAAACAAAAGCCTCTCTTTACTTTAAGGATACAAAAGATATTGGGTTTTGCCCAGATGGTAAAGAGAGCTTTCCTAGTGAGCTAGAATGGATGCAGGAGAAGGTATCAAACCTTATTATGCAAGGCAAAGACTTGCACTCTACATTCTTTATTAAGAATAAAAAGCTTCATAAGTTCATTGAAATGTACAAGGTTGATGCTAGTTACACGTTTGACTTAGACGAGTGTAGTGGAACCTGTAAAATTTCTTATGGATTTCCCGATTTTTTACCAAAAGATGATAAAAGTGCAGAGTTAATAATTAATGTCAGTAGCGTGCGCATTAATGAAAAGCGTTCGGAGATTAGCCAAACAAAAATTCGTGAAGCAATTCTAACTCACTTAGAGGATTCAAAGCTAGAACTTCATAATCAACTGGCTGATGTGTGTTCTTCGTAATAAAAACAGAAAAAAATAGACACCCAGCATTAATGGCGCGCTAGTTAGTCTCCGACTATGCTTTGTTTATTGATGTGGCGGCATTTGCCATCATGAGTAATCATCTGCATCTGGTGTTGCATATCGATATAGAGACAGCAAACCGATGGACAGACAGAGAAGT